>JAGCSS010000065.1 GCA_017964055.1 Lachnospiraceae bacterium | reverse complement strand
GTCGCGCTCGGGAACAAGACTGGCAAATACGGTTTTTACGGTGTTATGGGACCCGATGAGTTCCATCTGATGGTCAACAACAACGCCTACACGAACTATATGGGCAAGCGAACACTGCTGTATGCCGCGGAAACGCTGCAGGAGCTTAAAGACTCCGATCCCGCCGCGTATGAGGCTCTGTGCCTTAAAACCGGCGTTACGGATGCGGAGAGTGCCCGCTGGCGTGAGATCGCGGACAATATGTACATCCCCCAGTGCGAGGACGGCCTGATAGAGCAGCACGACGGATTCCTCGACCTGCCTCACACCGACATCGACGCGATACCCGTTACCGATTTCCCTCTGTACGATCACTGGTCGTATGACCGCATCTACCGCACCGACATGATCAAACAGCCCGATGTGCTGATGATGCTCTATCTGTACAATTCGTCCTTCTCAGAAGAGGTAAAAAGAGTCAATTACAGGTTCTACGAGGCCCATACGATCCATGAATCCTCGCTTTCTCCCGCGATCCATTCGATCATGGCGGCAGAGCTCGGACATATGGATGAGGCTATGGATTTCTTCGGATTCGCGACACGTCTCGACCTTGACGATTATAACCGCAACACGCGCGAGGGCTTGCATATCACGAGCATCGCGATGGCATGGGCCAATATCGTTTACGGTTTTGCGGGGCTCAGGAGCGACGGCGATATGCTCTCGTTCGCGCCTCATATGCCCGGCAGATGGAAGACGCTCAGTTTCTCGCTTACCTATCGCGGACGCATAATCGGTGTTCGTATGGAAAAAGACAGGACGTTCTTCAGCCTGAGTGAGGGTGAGCCTCTAAACGTACGCATATATGATTCGGAGCGCACGCTTACAGGCGCGGGGCTGACCGTTACGGAGGAAAAATGAACGCAGACATATTTGAAAAAAACGGTTACGACCCTGAGAGCGTGGTCACTGACGGCAACCGTTTCCTGATCGCGAACGGATACCTGGGTATCCGCGGAACGGTCGAAGAGGCGGACAGATCTTCACTCCCTGCGGTCAACCTGGCCGGAGTATACGACCGGTATGAGGATAAATGGCGCGAGCCCGTCAATGCCCCGATGGGGCTGTACGCGAAGCTGAGCTTCGGAGGCCGGACCTATGCGCTCGGGGAGGCGGAGCCGTTTACCCATAAGCTTGCGATCGATTACGGACAGAGTCTTTTTATGCGTGAGACCGATTTCGGACCCGTAAAGATATCTTCGGAGCGCTTGGCATCGCTCGCGCAGCCGCATCTGACCGCGGCATCGCTGACACTGAGCTTTTGTGAGGACGGAGAGGCGGTCTTTAAGACCGGTATCTCGACAGATATCTGGGACCTGAACGGTCCCCATCTGTTCGGGTATAAGTATACAGCGGGTGAGACGCTGCTATGCGAGGCGGCAACGGGCGAGAAAAATATCGGGATCGCCGTATCCCAGAGTGTTTCCTGCTCCGCGCAGGCAAATGAAGAGCAGTATACTGAGCAAAACGGCATATTCAGGGAACTGAGCTTTGCGGTAAAGAGCGGAGAAAAGGTGACCGTTTCGATATTCTCTGCGGTCTATACGGGGCTGGATACGGACGAGCCCGCCGCAGAGGCTATAAGGCTGTGCGCAGAGGCAAAACAGGCCGGATATGAGCTGTGCAGAAGCGCCCATGCAAAAGCCTGGGACGAAGTATGGCAAAGGTCCGAAATCACGCTTGAAGGCGACGCGGATACCAAACTTGCGCTAAAAGCCAGTCAGTATTACCTGAACAGTATAGCGCCACGCCAAGCGGGGAATCTCTCGATACCCGCGAGGGGATTGTCGGGACAGACCTACAAGGGCGCGATATTCTGGGACTCGGAGATATTCCTGTTCCCGATGTTTGTCTATACTCAGCCGGAAGTGGCAGCCTCGATCTTAAGATACCGCATAGAGACTCTGCCGGGAGCGCTGAAAAAAGCGGCGGAATATGGATATCGCGGCGCATTCTACGCTTGGGAGAGCCAGGAGGGCGGCATCGAGGGCTGCACGAATTTCAATGTTGTCGATGTATTTACGCACAGACCCGTAAGGACGTATTTCAGGGATAAGCAGATACATATCAGCGCGGACATAGCCTACGCGCTTTGGGAATACTACAGGATAACGGGAGACCGTACGCTGCTCGAAGAAGGCGGCGCGGAGGTGATCCTCGAATGCGCCCGTTTCTACCTGAGCCGCGCGAGCGCGCATCTGGACGGTGAAGCGATTGATTTTACGGATGTGATAGGTCCCGATGAATATCATGAGCGTGTCACTAACAACGCGTTTACAAACCGCATGATACGCCGCTGCATGGAAAACGCTCTCAGTCTGGAGCAGGTATTTGAAGATAAAAAGGAAATGTTCGGAGAACTCCTCGACAGGCTCGATTACAGAAAGGATATTGAGCTGCTCGGAAAAACGATCGGACGGATCGTCCCGGCCAAGATTAAAGACGGCGTGATCGAGCAGTTTGACGGCTATTTCGATCTGGAAGACTGTTCGCTCGAGACTGTCAGGTCGCGGCTCGTTAACCCCAGAGAGTACTGGGGAGGAGACCACGGAGTCGCAGGTACGACGCAGATCATAAAGCAGGCCGATGTGATCGCGATGATGGCTCTGTTCCCCGAGGATTTTACCGAAAATGAGGTCGAAGCCAACTGGGAATTCTACGAGCCACGCACCGAGCACGGCTCGAGCCTGTCCGCGTGCATGTATGCGCTGACTGCCTGCCGTATCGGACGGCCGGAGCAGGCGTGGAAGCATTTCGTAAATACGGCGTCC
>JAGCSS010000010.1 GCA_017964055.1 Lachnospiraceae bacterium | reverse complement strand
TATGTAACATGCAGCCTTTCAAGCTGTTTGTCATATAATTTCAGTATTTCCTGCTTTCCTTCTTCGGAATGATATATGGTTTTCATAATTCTAGTTCGTTCCTTTTTTCTCCATGACCAGTCCCCGCGCGATCGCGACTATGGGAGTCAGGATATTGTTGAGCCCGTATGCAACGGCGAACACATTCATGCTGGAGAGGAAATCCGCAGGGAGTATGCCGAATGCCGCAACGTTCGGTGCCTCGTTCCATATCTGTACCGTCACGAGATGCAGCGCAAACAGCACCACGTTAACGATCAGGAATATCGCTCCGAGCCTGACCGCTGCTGTCCCGCGGATCTCCGGCTTTGTCTCGCAGAAAATATATTTATACACAAAGTACATAACGAACGCGGTGAAATAATTGAGCCACAGCACTATGCTGTACATCAGATATCCGTGCGTGAAGTCGAGCACGAAAATGCCCCATACCGATGCCGCAAATCCGATCATCGCCATTGCCAGTCCCAGAGCTCTTAAGCAGCCGAAGGTACACAGCCTGAGCCCGAACAGTCCCTTATCCGTGACATACGGAAGTGCGGACGGCTTTCTCCTAAGTACTGCTGCGTAGTGGATCGAGAGGAATCCGATACCGATGAAGACCACGCCCGCCAGCAGCATATCGAGAGGATACAGAGGAGAAACATAGCCCTCGATCAGCTCTCCGTACTCTCCGAGCACGACACCGATCACCACGTAAGCCGCCGTGATCACGCCGAGAATGACAGTTACGGTTCCCCCGGCGAGCCATTTGCGTATACGCGCCTTTTCATTTTTTGCGCGGTAAGCGCCGTTTGTGTATACAAGGAACAGGATGAGCGCAGCTCCGACCAGGTACAGCGGTACCATCCTGAGAGCCTCGGTCAGAGCCATATCGGGCGAACCGCTCGCCACGCTTCCGATCATGTTCCATAATTCATAGTTTATCTCCCAGAGGGCAAAAGCACCCGGGATAAACGCGATCACCGAGAGAAACATGTAAAAACGCCTCTCCCTGCGCGCTTCGGGACTCAGCTGAGTTTTGATACGGTCATTGCGTGTAAGATAAGCTTCCATCAGTATTCCACCCACATAACGAAATCTCCTTCGTCCCTTTCGTTGAGATAGAGATGCTCGAGGCCAAAAACACCCGATGCATTCTTCAGTGTGACCAGTGATGCTCCGATCAGCGCAAATTCCTCATTGTAATCTATTCCCGCGTCGGTAACGCCCAGCGGAATATTGGCGTAATACAGCTCTTTTCCGCTCTTTACGCCCATGCCGAAGGTAACTCCGTTCGGAGTGGTGCAGGTCCAGTCATCCGCATGATCGTGGCCGATGAATACAGCCTTGACATTATTCTTCAGGCAAACACCCTCTGTGACCGGGGCGAACTTTGAGGGAGCAAAGCCCTCACGGTTGAAGAACTTGGACTTGTATCCGGCCGCACCCGACTGAATGGCATCCCACGCGATGTCATAATCGGCCTGTGCGATATGATAATAGCAGATCACGGGGACATCGCTGCCCACCGCGTCATGCTCCGCAGTCATCCACTCAAGCTGGTCGTCGCGGATATAATCGTAGGTAAGGTCGAAATCCGACGCGCCCTCGCGGTAGCTCGCACCGCTGTCGAGATTCGTTATCTGCCATGCGGTGCTGCCGTCGGGGTTCTGCAAGTTTATCACGTAATTGCTGCGCTCATGTACATCGTCATTGTCGATCTCGGTGTACAGGCTGCAGGGCGCCTTAAGGAACTGCTTTGATATCCAGTTGGGGTTATATGTGCTCTGACGGTCATGGTTGCCCCAGATGATGGCATAGGGTATCCCGACACCGGCCATGAAATCTATGAAGCTCCTGACCGCGATCTTGTTGGACAGCATGAAGGTATCGCCGGTGACCTCTATCAGGTCTATCCTGCCGGCATGAGCGACCGCCTCGTCTATGACCTTGCGCAGATAACGCTCGCTGCCGTAATCCTCATCTCCGATCTGAGTGCCGCCGTGCCAGTGGATGTCGGTCAGCTGAAGTATCGTAAATCCGTCGCGGTAATCCATCGTTTTAACATAATCTTCGAGGTGATCCCTGTAAGAAACGGTCTTCTTTGCGCAGCCCGCCAGTACGGAAACCGTGAGCGCGAACAGGACCGTAAGTGAGACAATTCTTTTGAACATTGTGCTACCTCCTCCGCTCTAATAGTATCACCCTGCCGAAAATACCGCAATAAAAAAAGGGCATGTATAACCGTACTTCCATGCCCGGTCCGCCCGAAGGCGGAAAGTTTTTTGCAGACAGGTTTTTGCACCGAAGTGCGATCAATGTATGCTTACGAACCATAAACATTAACTCTTAAATAAATAACAGGAAAACCATGGAACCGCAACCTTCAACAATTACGTCCGCCACTTTCGGATCTGTTATAATCTCCAAGAGAGTCCTGCTGCACGGAAAAACTCCCGGCCGGCACCGATGCCCGGCCGGATAATGTCCGTTATCAGATATCTACGTCAAACTCGACGGTCTGATTGTATTTGTCGAGCGCTATCTGCATCTCGGATACCTCGCCGTCTATGCGCTCATATTCCCGTTTTACGAGCTCGAGGTCATAATTGATGTACTCGTATTCGGGAGAGGTCTTTCTGGCCGCGTAGAAGCCGGAATTAATCCTCGTCTTGGGCTCCTTTTTGCGCATCTCGTCGAGTATGGCCTTGCGCTTGTTCAGCTGCGCCATCCTGACAAGGATGGTATCTACGGTCATCATCTGCCCGCCGACGCTGACCTCGTTGGTGCAGTTCGTAACGTTCAGCGCGTGCTTGATCTTTACGATCTGCGCATCTATCTCGGCTATGTTCTTTGCGACCTTTTCATAGTCGTACTCAGGGATAACGGGCTCCTCGTCGAGCGCCGCCACGTAGGTATGGCCCTCCTGCTCCTTCGACCTCCAGAACTCCTTGTCCTCGTTAAGCTTCCTTAAAACCTTGTTCGCATATGCGGATGTCATCTTAGTCATGATAATTCCTCCTGTCATATCGACTGTGTGTTTCGTTAACCGACTGAGATAATGATACCACAGATCAGCGCGATACGCACTAAACCTGTGGTATAATTTCCGGCCCATTCGAGGGATGTCTTTTACAGCTGTCCATGTTAAGATCATAGATGGTGTAAACCGCACAAAGTAAGGAGACAGACTATGGCATCATTATACTCGTATATCAAAAGCAGCATGACGCCCGAGGGCACACTGCCCGCAGGTTTTTCGCTCCCGTCCGAGGAGACGGGCGGCCTGCATTTTGCGGACGGCGCGCAGGACGGCATCTTTATCTATCATGTGCAGCATGAGCCGCTGTCGGCCGATGATATCGCCCGGATCTGCGAACTGACCGCGCTCGCGGGTGCTGGAGACAGCGCAGGGGCAGAGGCGGGTTTTAAGGACTTCTGCAAGACGCATCGGGCGATCTCATTCATAGACGATCTTCAGCGGAACGTGATGAACAATTACGCGACCCTGAGCGCCAACGCGATATTTAAATTTGCGGTGCATCTGCTGTATGATTCTGATGACGCCGAGTGCGTCAAGGTAGGCTTAAGCTTCCTCGAGATGATCGACATCTCAAATGATGAGGAACTGAAAGAAGCGGTAAGAACGATCGGCCTGTCCGATGAATTCACGATATTCGCCGTTTTCATCATGAGAAAATGGCCCGACGCCGAAGCAGAGATACTGTCTCTGGCGAAAAAGGTGCGCGGCTGGGGCCGCATACACTGTGTGGAGTTCATGGACGCGGAACAGACCGAAACAAAGAGATGGCTGCTGCTAAACGGCATCGACAACGACGTGGTATCTGCGTACTCCGCATGGGCGGTATACGAGAAAGCAGGCGTTGAAGATATCCTCAAGAGAGATCTGTTCACCAAAGATGAGATCCATGCGCTGATCGCGCTCACCGACGCGCTGATGGACGAAGGACCTGTGCAGGGCATATCGCTGATGGACTCACCGGAAACGTATCTTAAAAGGATCCTTACGATCACAGCCGGCCGGGATTACCTCGAAGACTGGGAAAAGGATATACTGGACAATATCAGGCAAAGACTGGCACAGTAATTGCAGACAGGCATAAACAAAGGCACCGCATCCGAAATGCGGCGCCTTTTTTACTCAGAAGTGCTCACTTACATAAATATTCTTATCTACGAACAGACGGCGGATCATGTCCTCTTTGGCATGAACCTCAACGTCCTTTCTAAGCATCGCCTCATCGAGCGTCAGGCAGCCCACTGCGAGCTGTCCGAGCGGTCTCACGTTCAGTTCGATATCCGCGCAGCTCTCATCTGTGCGCTCCACGCCGTCCTTTTTCACTCTGTATACGGCATTGTTCTCTGCGATGATCTCATCGGTCACTTTGATCGTCAGATCGCAGTCATCGGGCTTTCTGATCGTCTCAAGCAGCGTCTTTGCGTTGATCACCCTGATCATAAAGCACTGCGCGGGCGCCTTCTCGATATCGTAGGCGTAGGGTGACTCAACGATCCTCAGCAGATCGATGACCTTGGGGAGACACAGCTTGATCGTTGCGTAATCGGCCTCGAATCTCGCGAGGAATCCGAGTATCGCGTTAAATCCGTCGCGTTCGGTCCATGCCAGATCGTTGACCTGCAGGATAGCGCCGGGTTCGCTGAATACATCGGTAAAAATGACGTAGGCTACCGGTTTCCCGCCCTGCTTCAGGACATAGGCAAATTTCCTGTCCTTGTAAGGCTTGTCGACCTTCAGATACTCCCGCATCTCCTCTTCGGTGCGGGCATGCGAGAGATTGAACTTGGGCGCATAGCTGCGGTAAATGCCCATGATATCGTCGATCGGGTCACCCGGCATCTGTCTGTGTACCTCGCCGTCAAAGCGGTATCTGCACAGCAGTCCGGGCTTTAAAGTATACTCATGCCATGCCGTCAGCACCTCATAGCCCTGCTTTCTGTAGAACTCATGCTTAAACGGATACAGCGTCGATATCACTTCGCCGTTTTTATACGCTTCGTTTAACAGTTCCTTAAAAATAGCCTTTACTCCGCCGGTACTGCGGTACTCGGGCAAAGTAGCCACTCCTCCGATGCCGCCCGCGCTGACGGTCTTTCCGTCCAGATAAAAGTTATATTTGTTGTTGATTATCCTGCACATCAGAGTCCCGTCGTCGTCAAACGCGCCCCAGTCCTCCTTTGTGTCCGCGATGCACTTTTCTTTTTCGGCCTCGACGTCATCCACTCTCATGTGAAAGCAGTAAACGGCCGTCAGATATGCCTCGTATCTCTCTTCTCCGACTAATTTCCTTATTTCCATAATATCCCCCAAATTAATTGTTTTCGTCTGACATCAGCGATCTGTAGGCGCTCTTTATCTTTTCCGTGGCCGTGACCAGCAGCAGATCCCTCTCATCGCTCCCGGGTCTCGCAAAAGACACCTTGTCCGAGTACTCCTTTGAGATCTGATATACCGGCGTTTCCTTCAGGTTCTCCTTGCCCGACTGATGCAGCCAGAGTATATTGTTTACCGTGCGCGCAAACTCACGCGTATTCCTGTCGGAAGACTCGCCCATCAGCTTCGCGAATCCCGCAATAACCGATTCTTCGGGCGTTACGATCTTAACTTCATGCTCCCGCAGATCGGCAAGTGTGGCGTATCTGCGTCCGTCGACCGTGTACTGGCGGAAAGTGTAGTTACGCTCCTGCACGCCCTCATCGGCAGTCATGGATTTACGCAGTTCGTCAATGACTCTCGCATTTCTTTCTTTTCCGGAATTCATCTATACCTCCTGTCTTGCATGTAGCCGGTGCACAAATCTGTTCGGATGCCGTTCATGCGGTCTCGCCGAGTACGATCAGGCTGTCCTCACCGGTCAGCTCGAGGATCGCGTCAAGCGGCAGGTTAAATGAGCTGTTGTTCTGCGCGTCGAGCCTGCCGAGCAGCACAAAACCGTATCTGAGCATGATACGGCGCAGATCCCTGACGCTATATCTGCCGGTAAGCCGCAGATCTCCCGCATTTTGAAGAAGCAGCTCGTTGCCCTTGTTTGAAAGTATCTCGCGGAATACATCCACCAGTTCGGGATTCTCCGCCAGCTGCGCGAGTATCAGCGAGGACATGTTCGATGACACCAGGAAATCGGTGCTCTCGCCCTGTCCGACGAGTTCCTCGCTCTTTTCGAGACGCATCTCAACCGTAATATTGAAACTGAGCCCCAGACGCGAGCGGATGTCCCTCAGATCGAGCAGTCTGAATATGGTTTCCATATCGGCCTCGTCCTCATCCTTGTCATGGTCGTTCAGGATGACGATATGCTCTGCCGTTTTTGCGAGCTCTGTCTGTACAGCCTCGTCCGAGACGTCACCGTCGTAATACTCGAGCTCGATCCCTCGCTGCTTCGCAGCCGCTGCGAGTGCCGTTTTTTCCTCTTCGTCGGTTTCCTGCCCGGCAAGCACTACGTGAGTCACATTTTCGGGCAGTTCTCTGAGTATCGTGGGCAATGTCTCGTTGTGACCGATGATGATCGTATCGGCCTCATCTTCTGCGGGAACGGGCGGCTTATCGCTCACGGACAGCTTATTAAGAGGCACTGCGGGTCCGACATGCACCGAATCCTTATCGGGTGCGAATACGAGTATCCTCTCGCCTTCTCCGATGCGCCGTCCGGGTTCGGGATTAAGCTCTATGCCTGCCTCGGAAAGAATGCCCGCAGGCGTTCCTCCTTCGGTACGCGCGGCCAGCTCCTCAAAAGTAATCCCCGCGATCCCGTCAAAATCCATCAGATAAAACTCCGAACCGTCAAAATCGAAAACCTCGCGGAATGTGCCGGAGAGTCCGACCTGCGTGCAGGAATGAGCCATCATCTTGGCCAGTATGTCATGTGTCTTAAGCGTGGTTATGTTGTGAGCCGCCGCAACGCTCGGGCGGATGCTGTAGGAGCTCTTTGAAACGATCGCGTTGATCCTGATATCCGCGGCACCCTTCTCCTGAAGTATCGCGCTCACGGCCAGTATAGCCTTCATGGTCCTGGCATCGTCGGTAGGACTTACGATGACCGTGTGCGAGGTCTCGACAGAACACTTCTCGATCGACGCCGGGCTCGTGATATCTACTGTCCTGCATACAATGCGGAAATTCTTGGGAACATCTATATTCTCGCTAATGTCCTGCTCGATCTCCTCACGCTCCATATCCTCAGCTACCACTATGCACGCAGGTTTCCCCGCTGCTGCGAGTATCAGCTGGCGGATAAGTGTGTATTCGCCCGGGTAAAAACCGAGCACGACTATATGTCCGCTCTCGATCACGCGTGAATTGCCCTTCTTGAGCTCATCGATCTTCTCCTCGATAGCGCTCGTGATAATACCGATCAGGACGCTGGTAAAGAGCACGCCGGCTATCGCCACAACGGCCATCAGCAGTATGTATCCGGGTGTGCCGTCCTCAAACGAAGGCATCCAAGCGTTTATCACGGTCGCGATGCTGTCCCATATAACGGCAGCCTCGTCGCCCTCCTCGGCAAATCCGCATGAAATTATCAAAAGGGCCACAAGGACCGCCAGCAGTACCGATGCGATGATCAGTACGCGTATCAGTCCCAATGACCCTTTTGTCATTCTGTTGTCAAACCAGTATCTGAAGCGTTCCCTGAATGTAAAGCGAGTCTGTTCCGATCTGTTTTCTTCCTTCATGGCCCGGCATCCTTTCGCAAGAGTTGATATACGTTCAGTATACCACGGATCGGGATATTTTTAAAGGATAAACAGGTCCTTCATTTCCACGCTTCTGCCGACATTATTCTCATCATACAGAAACATCGGCAATGTATTTGATATCTCCGGCGTCAGCTCCCTGCGGTCGTCCGGGATCATAGGCGTAAAGCCCTTTCCCGTAAGGATGCAGTTCACAAAGTCGCCTATGCTGTTCAGCGGTTCGTCGAAAAGCATGCCGCACGGCGTGCTCTCAAGTACGTTCACATCATGCATGTCCGACCCCGAGGTCATGAGGATCCCGCGGTCCCTGCAGAAATTGTAGGCCAGAACATCCTGCCAGGGCGGATTGCCGAAGTTGCATGCCTCCATCGCGTCGCACTGGAAAGGATGAAGGTTCACCTGAGTCACATAGCCTCTTTCCCTGAACGGATGCGCCCCTACCACGCAGCCTCCGGCCTTGCGGATCTGCTCATAATAGGTTTTGTGGTCCCACGCAGTCATCTCCGGATGCGCCTTCAGCCAGTCCTTATCGAGGCCGTAAACGAGATATTCATCGGGCCTGAAGCACTCCTCCCAGCCGAAGAAAACCTTGAATCCGAGCTTATCGCCCTCATCCTTTGCCTCCTCGTAGCCACGGCAATACTCATCGATATACTCGGGCCAGGGCAGATTCCTGTCGGGCCTTGTATTGCCGCGGAAAAAATGGTCGGTGATGATGATGCCGTCGTAGCCTTTTTCGATAAGAGGCCTGATGTAGTCCCTTGCATGTGTCTTTCCGCATGCACTGGACTCATAGGTGTGCATGTGGATTTCGTATTTGTACTTCATGTTTGCCCTTTTCATTAGGTAGTCTTGCCTCGACAACACCTCGGCAAAACCACAACCAGCTTCGCTGTCCTCGATTTTGAAAAAGTGAATTGAATATTTTCACTTTTTCAGATCAAATCTCGGATGGATTCTCTGCTTCGCAGAGAGTCCAGTTGTTAGTGATGGAACAGTCTCATACCTGTAAATGCCATTACCATGCCGTACTCGTCGGCTTTTTCGATAACGAGGTCGTCACGGACGGATCCGCCGGGCTCCGCGATGAAGCTTACGCCGCTCTTCTTTGCTCTCTCGATGTTGTCCGAGAACGGGAAGAACGCGTCGCTGCCGAGCGCAACGCCGGTGATCGTGTCAAGGTATGCTCTCTTTTCTTCTTTGGTAAGGGGTGCGGGCTGGGTAGTGAAATACTTTCTCCAATTCTCATCCGAAGCCACATCCTCGCCCTCGCCGGTGATGTACTGATCGATGACATTGTCCCTGTCGGGTCTGCCGATGGTGTCAAGGAAGGGCAGGTTAAGGATTCTGTCCCACTGACGCATGTTCCAGTTGTCGGCCTTTGAGCCCGCAAGTCTGGTGCAGTGGATACGCGACTGCTGTCCCGCGCCCACGCCGATAGCCTGTCCGTCCGCCGCGAAGCATACGGAGTTCGACTGTGTGTACTTAAGCGTGATAAGGCTGATGATCAGGTCCTTCTTTGCAGCCTCTGTGAGGTCCTTGTTCTTTGTCACGATATTGGTAAGGAGCTCGTCGTCGATCTTAAAGTTGTTTCTTCCCTGCTCGAAGGTGATGCCGAATACCTGCTTCTTCTCCTGAACCTCGGGGATGTAATCCTTATCGATCTTAATGATGTTGTAGGTGCCTTTTCTCTTGCTCTTTAAGATCTCGAGCGCCTCGGGAGTATATCCGGGAGCGATGATGCCGTCGGAAACCTCTCTCTTGATGATCGAAGCGGTCACCTCATCGCAGACATCCGAGAGCGAGATGAAATCGCCGAACGAAGACATGCGGTCCGTGCCTCTGGCTCTTGCATACGCGCAGGCTAAGGGTGAATCGTCAAGTCCCGCGATATCGTCAACGAAACATGCCTTTTTAAGCTTGTCGGAAAGCTTGCGTCCGAGCGCTGCGGAAGTGGGCGATACATGCTTGAACGATGTTGCGGCGACCTCGCCCGTGGCCTTCTTCAGCTCGTTTACAAGCTGCCATCCGTTGAATGCGTCAAGGAAATTGATATAGCCGGGACGTCCGTTCAGGATCTCGATCGGCAGCTCGCCGCCGTTTTCCATGTAGATCTTCGCAGGCTTCTGATTGGGGTTGCATCCGTATTTTAACGCAAACTCTTTCATTTCTTTACGTTCCTTCCTTTTTCTTCGATTGTTAGCGGTTCTTGTTGATGATCCTTGTCTGCCTGCTGCCTGTCGCGAGATCGCGGTAGCATACGTACAGTGAAACCTTGTTGTCGGCGTCGAGCGAGTTCCAGATCTCATCGGTAAATGCGTCGATCTCGTCCGGGATCGCTACTCTCTCAGGCTCTCCCGTAAAGGTAGGGATCGGATTGCCGTCATGGTTGTAGGTGTGGATAAAATGTCCGAGACCCGCAAGCGGAGCGTACGAATAGGTGTAGCGGTTGCATGCGCTGCCCTCGGGATCCGCGCTCTTCAAAATGTTCATCTTATAAGCAAAGCCTTCCTTGCCGAAATTCAGGACCGCGCTGATCCTGGGCGTGTAGTTCGGCGCATCGGGCTCAAAGCATCTGGTGTTCAGCGCAGCTTCGAAAAGAAATGCCTCCATGGCCGGATCGGCCGAAGCGTTTTTATAATATGCTTCCATGAAATCGTAAACGGTATCGGTCTGGTCACCGTTCGTTACGATCATGCTGTCCTTGATGCAGCGCACGGGTGAATAGATGACGAGGCTCGGATCCTCGAGCTTGGCGGGGTCGAACGCATGGATGATGATCCCGTCCTCTGTCTCGTCAAACACTCTGTTTCTGCTGTTCGTGCTGCGTCCCATGATGAAATACGCAGTCACTGCCTTTTTGCCGTCTGCGGAAAGACCCGCAACAATTCCCCTGCCAACGTAGGAATTGCCCTTTACGGTGTCCGCAAAGCTCCTGATGTCGTAGATACCCATTTCTTTTTCTCCTTACTTTTCATTCCTTTTTCTTCTATATCTCAAGCGGCCGCGCCGCGAAAGATCTACTGCTTTTCCTCGTACTTCGTCTCACAGTAGACGCATCTGTAAATGCGCTTCTCCGGGTCCGTGAGCTTGAATACATGAGGCAGCTCCTGCTCCACCGATGTGATGCAGCGGGGATTCTTGCACTTGATGATGTTGGTGACCTTCTGGGGCAGCTCGATATGCGCCTTGCTCACGATCTCGTTGTTCTTGATCGTGTTTACGGTGATGTTGGGATCGATAAAGCCCAAAACGTTCAGATCGACGTCGATCACCTCATCGACCTTGATGATGTCCTTTTTGCCCATCTTATGGCTTACTACGTTTTTGATCAGGGCCACTGAGCACTCGAGATCGCCGAGATGGAGCGCATTGTACAGGTCCATGCCCTTGCCCGCTTCGATATGGTCTATTACCAGACCGTTTGTAATACCGTCTATATTCATGGAATAACCTCCTGTTTGGGATCACCTGGGCTTACAGTCCCAGCAGCTTCAGAATGAGCGCCATCCTGATGAATTTGCCGTTCTTAACCTGACGGAAATAAGCGGCTCTCGGATCATCGTCGATCGCAACCGAGATCTCGTTTACACGGGGAAGCGGATGCATGATCGTAAGATCCTTTTTGGCGTTCGTGAGCTTGTCGGGCGTTAAGATGTAGCTGTCCTTCAGTCGGATGTAATCCTCTTCGTTGAAGAAGCGCTCACGCTGCACTCTGGTCATGTAGAGGATGTCCAATTCGGGCATTACCGAAACCAGATCCGTCGTCTGCTCGTAAGGGATGTTCTTTTTCTTGATCGCGTCATTCTTTACATAGCTCGGGAGCTTCAGTTCTTCGGGAGAGATCAGCACGAATTTAATGCCTTCATAGCGCGACATCGCCTGGCTCAGCGAGTGCACGGTGCGTCCGAATTTCAGGTCACCGCACACGCCTATCGTGAGATTGTCGAAATGGCCTTTCTCTCTCTTGATCGTAAGCAGGTCGGTCAGCGTCTGTGTCGGATGATTGTGTCCTCCGTCTCCCGCGTTGATCACCGGCACTCCCGCATGCATCGAAGCAACGAG
>JAGCSS010000009.1 GCA_017964055.1 Lachnospiraceae bacterium | reverse complement strand
TCATGAAAACTCCGGCCTGTCCGATCATAGTTCCTCCGGAGCAAAGTGTAAGTGCTTCTTTCGCCAGCTGCAGTGAGAGCTCGGACTCCGATGCGGGCAGATCGACGCTTTCCACCGAAACGCTTTCCGCCAGAGACGACGCATACATCGAGAACAGATCCGAATACCCCGAGTAATCGGTCTTCCCCGCTCCGCCTATGTCTGCAGCTGAATCTCCGATAGTTCCTGCGCCTGCAGCTGTATTACCGGAATCTGTGCTGTCTGTTCCCGTATTGCCTGATACCGCAATTTCACCACCGTCGTTGTTCGGGACATCACTGCTTACCGGCGAACCGAGACCATTTGCATCGCCCGAACCGGAATTATCCGCAGTCTGTGATGTATTTTCCCCCGTTCCGGCGCTGCTGTCCGTGCCTCCGTTACCGGCGTTTTTATCCGCATCCGCATCTTTTCCGGTGAAAAACTCTTTGACCGGTTTAAACACATTCGGAGCAAAAAAGCTTACAGCCGCCGCAGAGGCTGTAAGCACAAGTATTACCGCTATAACAATATGCCATGCTTTGATCTTCTTCATATTTACCGTTTGAAGGGTCCGTATTTAGCAGACCACTTTTGAAAATACTTCTCCGAGTGCCATGTGGAGGACAAGATTGGCCTCATGATCGTAAGGCGTCTCGGATTTGTTGATGAGTACGAGCTTTGAACCTCTGTAATAATTGATCAGACCCGCCGCAGGATAAACCACCAGCGAAGTGCCGCCTACGATCAGCATGTCCGCGTCACGGATATGCCTGGTCGCGCCTGCCCATACCTCGTCATCGAGCCCTTCCTCGTACAGAACGACATCGGGCTTGATAAGACCGCCGCAGTTATCGCACTCCGGGAGCCTCAAAGGGCTCTTATCGATCAGTTCTTTCAGTTCATCGCCGGTGAACATCTTGTGGCAGTGCGTGCAGTAGTTTCTCGCAACGGTTCCGTGCACCTCGAAAACCTTTTTGCTGCCGGCCTTCTGATGCAGTCCGTCGATATTCTGCGTGACTACCGCGGTAAGCTTCCCGGCCGCTTCGAGCTCCGCTAGCTTTTTATGTGTGATGTTGGGCTCCGCGCCGTCGATCAGGATCTTGTCACGGTAGAAACGGTAGAACTCACTCGGATTATTCAGGAAAAACGAGTGGCTGAGGATCATCTCCGGAGGGTAAGAATACTTTTGGTTATACAGACCGTCAACGCTTCTGAAATCAGGTATCCCGCTCTCCGTCGAAACTCCCGCTCCGCCGAAAAATACGATCCTTTCGCTCTCTTTGACCCATTCAAGGAACTGCTCAAGTTTATCCATAACGATTCCTTTCTCCGGGCTTCCCCGGTTTCCTCTGCCTGCATGGGCGGTCACACAGCTCCCTCACAGGCCCGGCATACGAAAAACCTTATATGTCGATACTCTACAGCGCCAGTATTCCCTTATTGAAAAGGAACACCAGCAGTGCGATGTGCGCGATCAGTATCAGCGGCATGCCGACAACAAAATACCAGTGCTTGGTCTTATGCCTGAACAGATACATGCCCGCCCAGGTTCCCAGGCTGCCGCCTATGGCGCTGATCAGGAAAAGCGTAGCCTCCTTGATGCGCCATTTATTCTTTTCCGCTTTGGTCTTATCGGCCTTCATGATGATGAGTCCTACCACCGTCATGACCGCCAGATAGACCAAAATAACAAGTGTAACGATTCTTTTCATAATAACCCCGTCATCGGCGCGCCGGCCGCTGCTTTTATCAGCTCTTTATGCCATGATGCCGCCGAGAATGTTGATCTTCTGGTTGTCGATCACTTCCATCGCGTCCCAGACCTCGCTGTATCTGCTCTTTCCGGCTGCCGCAACGAGTACGACCGCATCCAGATCCTTCATGCTGTATGCCTCATCCTTGCTGTAAAGCAGCTGCGAAAGAACCTTTGCGTCGATATTCTCGGTCTTCATGGCTGTCTTAAGCTTATCGATCAGGCTGCCCGTGCTCTCTTCCACGCCGCCCGCGCAGATGATGCCGAGCTTTTTGATGTTCGCCTTTGCTGCGGAAAGCGCTGAATTCGTCGCTATGATGCCTGCCGCCTCATCCGCATCGATAACCTTACGGCCTCTGTTCTTAAATGAATATAACCATTTGTCGAGTTTTTTACCAAAGCCCTTAAACTCTCTCCTGCCATACATCTTTCCGAGCTGTGCGGTCCCAAAAGTCACGGTAAAGTCGTCCGAATCCTTGATCTTCTGTGAGAAGATATATGCAACGCAGAGAATGCCGGCATAAACGAAAACACCGAGAACCACGCCGATAAGGATCTTCTTTTTGCTGACTGCGAGAGCCGGGATCTCTACCGGCTCAGCGGCTTTCTTTTCCTTTTTCTCGATCTTGTCATTGATAAGTCCTTTGATTATGCCGCTTTCTTTTTTGTTAAGATAGTACTCTTTTTCGGTTTCATTAAAGGAATCGGTAAGCTTTGCGAGAGAAAGATTCCTGGAAAGAATAGCTGCCTCTTTATCGATCTTTGTCTGCGCAACGGAGGCATTATAGCTGGTTGAAACTGAGCTGTCGACCACATTTATCACATGGTACCCCAGCGTTTTCTGCAGCTCGGCCGATTTAGCCTTAACATAGTCGATGATCGCATCAACCATCTTCTGACAGTCTTCGACCGTAGCGGCCTTGCAGTCTACACGCATGGCCGAATTCTCGATATCGTTGTTGGTTTCGGACGAATACAGACTGATCAGTTCATTTACTTCGCTTCCGTAACCGCATTTGTCTTTGATGTAATTAAACAGATCCGCGGAAGAAAAGATCCTTTCGTAAGTAAGACGAATGCTTTCGGCGGCCTCGCTGTCCGAAGAGATATGGAAAGTGATATTACCGTACGGAAGATTGTACGGATCCGCCTTCATCAAAACCGAGGTATCAAGATAATCCTGCAAGACCTCGATCTGATCGTAATAAGAGAGCGCTGTCTCAATATTAGCCAGAGACGTGTCGGAAAGCTCCTTTTTCAGCTCCTCAGCCCGCTCGCTCAGCTTCTCCAGACGTTCCGAATCAGGTAATACCTCAGCTTTGAGCTCCGCATTCAGGATCGCCTCTTCTTCGGCAGCCTCCGCCGCTGCGGCTTTCGCGGCCTTCTGTGCCCTGTAGGACTGCATGAAGCTGTATCCGCCGAGCAATATCCCTCCGATAATGAAAGCGACGATAAGCCCTCTCCAGTGCAGCATTATCTCAATAAGAAGATCTATGAGATCGATCTCCTTTTCTTCTCTGGCGCGTAATCTTTTTTCGTTCATGACTCTTTACTCTCCGTCCCCCTCAAATATTCGCATACGCATCCGCAACACGCGAATACTCATCGGGATCGTCTATCTTTACGATCTCCGCATCATCGCCAGATCCGTCGAGACGGTATACAAACAGGCCGTCCTCACTGATCTCGTCTCCCTCAACCAGCGCAGCGACAACATATGATCTGTCCTCAAAATCAAACTTGTCAACGATGGCAAGCTCGATCTCTTTACCCTCTGCGGTAACATCATTAAACACTTCGTATTCGATATACTCGTCGGACATATATGCCTCCTTGGTATGTGATAAATGTATATAACTCTACAGATATCATAATAGCAGAATATACAATAAAGATAAACAAAAAAATAAAGAGTTCCTTTCAGAACTCTTTAATGCCCAGAACCGGAATCGAACCAGTGACACAGGGATTTTCAGTCCCTTGCTCTACCAACTGAGCTATCTGGGCGAAATTGCGGGAGAAGGATTTGAACCTACGACCTCCGGGTTATGAGCCCGACGAGCTTCCAGACTGCTCTATCCCGCGACGATACATAAAAAATGTTCTCATAAAGAGAACAAATGGGCGGAGAAGGATTCGAACCTTCGAAAGCATCGCTAACAGATTTACAGTCTGCCCCCTTTGGCCACTCGGGAATCCACCCATAAAGCCGATGATCGGATTC
>JAGCSS010000064.1 GCA_017964055.1 Lachnospiraceae bacterium | reverse complement strand
CTGCGGCGGCCAAGGCATTTTTGGGAGTCGGAGTCGTCTATCTGGTAAGCGGTATCGTGGAATATCTGATCTACGTGCCGATGCTCGGCGCGGGAGGCAGTTATCTGGCCTTTATCACGGGCAACCTGATCAACATGAAGATACCCTGCGCGATCAACGCCAGAGACATAGTCGGCGTAAAGAGCGGAACTCCCGAGAACGAGATCATTGCGACACTCTCGATAGCTACGTCCTCGCTGGTCACCATACTGGTACTGGCTCTCGGAGTACTGCTCATGATCCCGCTGCAGCCCGTACTGCAGTCACCCGCGCTGCAGCCTGCGTTTGAGAATGTAGTGCCCGCGCTGTTCGGCGCGATGGCCTGCAAGTATTACCGGCAGAATAAGCTCGTGGCGCTGATCGTGCTCGCGTTCATGACACTTGTATTCTGCTTCGTTCCTTCGCTCATCGGCTCTACCAGCATGATGGTGATCCCGAGCGGCGGTCTCGCGATCGCGCTTTCCTATCTGGCATTCCGGAAAAAGGCAAAGGCCGCTGCGGCAGAGGAGGAGAATAAATGATGACGGTACTGTATATCGTATTGGGACTGATAGGACTGCTTTTGCTGCTAGTGCTGGCCGCGCTGATCCGCACATGCCTTACTTCCGCAAAAAAGTCCGAATGGCAGCCTCCGCGCGACCCTGCGCGTGAGGCGGAATATGCGGAAAAGCTCGCGGAGATGGTCCGCTTCGAGACTGTATCCTACAAGGGGCAGATAAGAAGAGAGCGTTTCCTTGAATTCCATAAGATACTTGAGAGACTCTTCCCGCTGGTTCACGCAAATCTGGAAAAGACCGAGATCGACGGGAGCCTGCTCTATTACTGGAAGGGAAAGCAGTCGGACAAGCCTGTCGTACTGATGGGACATCAGGATGTGGTGCCCGCCGAGGGTGAATGGAAGCACGGGCATTTTTCGGGAGATATCGCGGACGGTAAGGTCTGGGGCAGGGGAAGCGCCGACACGAAATGCTCCGTGATGGCCTTTTTCCAGGCCGTAGAGGAGCTGCTGAAAGAAGGATATGTGCCTGAGCGGGATGTGTATCTTTCCACCGCGAACGACGAGGAAATAGCGGGCACGGGCTGCCCTAAACTCGTTGCCGAGCTCGAGAGGCGCGGTGTGAAGCCTTATATAGTCAATGACGAGGGCGGTTCTGTCGTTACCGAGCCGATGGCCGGCATCAAGGGCAATTTCGCGATGGTCGGCATACTGGAAAAGGGTCAGGGAAACCTGAAAGTGATCGCCCGCTCATCGGGCGGACATTCGAGCTATCCGCCCAAGAACTCGCCGATAGTCAGACTGTCGAAGTTCATGACGGATATCGCAAAGCACAATCCGATGAAGTCTTCAATGAACAGGCAGGCGAAGGAAATGTTCTCTAAGATGGCGCCTTACGGTCCTTTCTGGATGAGGCTGCTGTTCGGCAATCTTTGGCTGTTTAAGCCGCTGCTCGAGATACTCATGCCTTCGATCTCGCCGCAGGCCGCGGCATTGCTGCGTACCACGATAGCGCCCACGATGCAGACCGGATCGGACGGCTGCAACGTACTTCCGCAGGAAGCAACGCTTACGCTGAACCTGCGCTACATCCCTCACCAGAACATGGAAGAGAGCAATGAGATAATCCGTAAGCTGGCCGAAAAATACGATCTCGAGGTCGAGCTGATAGACGCGCACCCCGCGTACGACCCCGTGGATGCGCACAGCGATGCGTTTAAGCATGTTGAGGGCGTGATCGGCGAGGTGTTCCCGGGACTGCCCGTTATCCCGTATGTCATGACCGGCGGTACCGACGCCCGCAATTATCAGCGGATATGCGATGCCTGCCTGCGTTTCTCGCCCGTGGTCTACGGCCCCGAGCAGATGAAGGGCATGCACGGCCTCAATGAAAACATCGACACCTACAGTCTCCCGATCGCCGTGGATTACTATAAAGCCATCATACGCAGCACCGGGCGGATGTGATCTTAAAAGGTGCCTTTCACCATAAACAAAAGTTTATTGTGAAAGGCACCTTTTCGTTACTGCATTTCGATATATGCCTGTTTGTAGTACTTCGAGAGTATTTTAGCCAGTCCGGTGTTGTTTGTTGATTCGCGGACCTTGGTCCAGGCGTTCTCTATCTGTGATAGATCGGCAGTCTCGAGGTTCAGGCCGTAGTCTTTTGTGTGCTTGAGACCCCAGTTGCCTACGCTCGCGATGGTTTTGTAGGTCCAGGTCGTCCAGCTCATGCCGGAGTTGTTGACGAGCTTTACGCCCTCGTCCCATGCGGTGAGGGCATTGAACAGCGCGAATTCGCCGAGCAGGCTCGGAACATTGTAACCGCCGCCCCTGGTGTTGCTGATCCTGTTGCGGAGGTTGACGATCTGCTGTCCTTTTGAATTGTCATAATCGTCATAGAGATAGGTGTGATACTGGTACATTACGTTTTCCCAGCCGTACTTTTCGGGAGTGGGCAGATCGGACGCATTCCAGGTGGCCTCCATGATGATAACGTGGTCGGGATCGATCGCACGGATGCGGCGATATGCCTCATCATAAACGGTCCAGAGTATTTCGTGGAGCTCGCTGTCGGGGCGTCCGGTGTTATAGCGGTAGGTGCAGTAAGGCTCGTTGAGCAGATCGTATCCGGCTACCCAGGGATTGCCGTTGAAATGCTCGGCGACTGTTTCCCAGATCTGATAATACAGTTCCTGATTCTTTTTCACGACAGCCTCGTCACCGAAGAAAAACTCGGATGCGGCCATTTTCTCATCGTGTCCGTCTTTACCTGAGTGGTCGCTGCCGTTCTGCGAACCCGGAGCACCGTGGAGGTCGAGTATGACGTAGATGCCGCGTTTTCCGGCTTCTTCGACAAATCGGTCAAAGAGCACGAACCAGTCCTCGTAAGGCTCACCGTTCTCATCAACGATATTGCGGTACCAGAATGGCAGACGCAGGCAGTTCATGCCCAGCTCTCTGCAGTAATCGAAATCCTCTTCCGTAAAGAAATTCTCCTGATACAGCCTGATAAGCCGCATCGCCTCGTCTTTGCCGAAGCGTTCGGTCAGCACGCGGTAAACGTCCTCCTCCGCGGTCACATTCTCGGTGTAAGAGCCGACAGTCATCCAGAACTCCTGCAGCAGGTAGCCTCCGACATTGGTGCCCTTGAGCTGAACGAGGTCACCGTTTCCGTGATCGTCGCGCAGGTTTTTGCCGACAGCCTTTAAAAAGGGCTTTTCGGAGATCGTAAGATCGCGTTCCATATAGTTTTCCTCACTTGTCTGTCCGTAGTTTTCAAACGAATCCGGCACCTGACCGCCGACGCGGAAACCGCTTTTTGTCGGAGCCGGTTCGGGATCACCCGTAGGGGCGGCATCTGTCTGCCCGTTACTTTCGGTACCTGCAGGCACATCAGCCGGCAGACCGGCTTCTTTTGCGCAGCCGCCGAGCATTCCGGCGAGCATTGCAGCCGTGCACAGCAGGACCAATAATCTGTTTTTCATACAATGTCCTCTCATTGAAACGTTTTTGTCAGGACATCATTATACAGGCGGATCCGTTTGACATACAAGTAGAAAACGTTTTTATCGGAAAATTCGTCGGATCGGCAAAAGAATATCAGAGCTGCCTTTGACGGTATTTGGTCGGGGTGACGCCGTAATGCTTTTTAAAGACTTCGGTGAAATGCGACTGGCTCGAGTATGACAGAATGTATGCGACCTCGCGGGCACAGCGCCCTTCCGAGAGCAGTTTTTCGGCTTCTTTCATTTTCTCTCCGGTGATGTAGCTGTGGGGCGTGGCGCCGGTTTCCTTTAAAAACAGTTCGCAGAAATAATCCCGCGAGAGGCCGGCCTGTGACGCCAGCTTTTCAAGGGTTATCCTCTCGTGCAGATGCACATGGATGTAGTGCAGGGTCTGCCTGATCACAGGGGAGACGGAGAGCTTGTTCTTTGCGGAATTGACTGCTTTTACGAGCTCGAAAGCCTTTGCCCTGAGATAATCTATACAGGCATCGGACTCTTTCATCGCGTCGATGCCGCGGATATACGAATCGCTGAGGTTATATGCGTCGGTTTCGTCCAGACCGCCGAGTATTGCGTAATGGATCGCGGTGGCGATGACAGTCACGCACCAGTACTTGGTCTGGAGCAGTTCATTGTCCGAAAGATGTCCCGCGGAGATGGTCCGGGAGAGAGTAGCGTCGGCGATCTCTTTTATCTCATCAGGATCGCCGCGCCTGATAGCGTTGCACAGGCGCAGCTCGACTTCGAAGGGAAGATGAGTGATCCCGTATTCGCGTTCCTCATATAAAGTCTTTTCGCTGTCCTCACGCAGCGGAAGTGCGGAGAACCGGTACTTTCTCGGTCTGTTCATGGGCGCCTCCTTTTACTGTAATTATCCGACGATTTTGATATAAATGCAAGAAATTTGATATATTCTAAATGGGCAAAAGATGATAATCATATCAGGAGGTATTTTCAGGGGTAACTATATCATTTATGCTCAGGCATGGAATGGAGGCAGCATGAAAAGATCAGTATTGAGGGTTATTTCGGTGGTGCTTTGTCTGGTGCTCGCATTTGGGGCTGCGGGTGTCTGCAAAAGCAGTGCCGCTGGTTCGTATTTCGATGATTCGGTCTACGATCTGGCAAACGGTTATTACAGGATCAAAGCAGTAAAGAACGGAAAATATCTGCTCGGGAACAGAGCGGGCTACGAGGCTCAGGCCGCTACGGCAGACAAAGCCATGGCGTTCTACTTTAAGCCTGCGGATCTGGGCATTTACATTCTTTATGACCGTGACAGCAAATATCTTACGGTGAACGCGTTCAACGCGATCGTGCGTACCGACGGTCTCGGCGACAATATCAAATGGCGGATCGACGCAAGACCTAACGGCACCTTCACTATCTATAATACCGTCAAGAATAAATATGTCTGCATTTCGGGAACTTCGCTGAAATGGAAGAGCGACTGGGACTCGAGCTGTCAGTTTATACTTGAGCCGGCGGAAGGAAACAATCCTTTCCCCGAGGCGGACGTATGCATGTCATTTAAGGATATCTCGGGTAATGAGCTG
>JAGCSS010000063.1 GCA_017964055.1 Lachnospiraceae bacterium | reverse complement strand
GCTCGGTATCCACGATCGAATTGTTGATCACCTGAAGGTTGATGCGCATGGCCATCGCTACTTTTCTGCAGTCGGGTCCGATATTGGCGAGCCAGCCGCTGTGCATGTGTCCGATGTCGGGAACGCCGGTCCACGCGCGTTCACCCTTCTCATTATAGGTCACGACTCTCGGAACGCCCTCGCGCTCGTCATCCTCACGGCAGGTGAATATGAATTTCCTGCCCGAAGCTTTGTCCACAAAAGGCATAACGATGTCCGAATGCCCGAAGTATTTGCCCTTGTCCCCGCAGAACAGCTCATGTCCGTCATCCAGGCTGATCAGGCGCTCTCCCCAGAACATCTCATCTACGCCGTCCTCGTCAAAATCAAGGATCGGGCAGAGATGGCTGGCCCTCGCGCCGCCGTCACCGTAAGGTATCTTTATGTCCCAGCGCTTTTCCATGTCGGGATTGTATCCCTGCAGATACATGTCGCGGTAGGTTCCCTGCGCCGTAACGAGCACAGGCGTGCCGTGCGCGTATCCGCCCGTGATGTAGAAACGGTAGGAATGCGACATGGTATCGTCGATCGTATTGTCGGGCCACTTCCACTGACCTGTGGTCTCTCCGCTGATAGGATCGATGCGCTCCAGTACTCTCGCGTTCAGGCTGAAGGGAAGATTCGGGTTCAGATTGTTCAGGAACCAGATCTCATCCACTCCGTCGCCGTCCAGATCGAACGAGATAAAAGGCGTATACCATACTCCCGGGATGACTCCCCATCCCAGATCCCTGGTCCACATCGGAACTCCGTCCTCTGTGTATAATGACATCTTCAGGGTATCCTTGGGATAGTTAAACTCTTCCGGCCAGGGATCCAGGTTCCCCTGTGTGGAATAAACAAACAGTACGGCCTTAGGCATGCCTTCTCCCAGTGCTACGGGCACGGATCTGAGCTGCCCGAGCTCCATATTCAGATCATATTCCTTTAAGCATTTAATATTCATGATTTCTCCTTTTCCCTGTAAACTCCCCGGTGCCTGTCACCTGCCCCACTCCTCGGTGTCTGTCACCTGCCGGGGGCAAGTGACAGGCACCGTTTGGTTTCATCATTCGAGGAAGATCGGATTCGTGTACGCCGACCGTCCCGCCGCATCCATGACCTCCGCGCGGACCAATTTCTCCGTGCCTTTGAGCTTGGTCACAAACTCCGTCACGTGGCGGCCGAGCTTGCGCTGGTACTGCCTGAAATGCCCCATGATCCATATCCTCTCACACGGAGAGCAGACCACATGCACCTCGTCGTCCTCCACATAGAAATCATATATCTGCGGTCCGGTTGAGGTATAGAAGCTGCCTGTAAACAGTGCCTCCATAATGGCCTTTGAGGATCTGTCCCTCGCCTTTACCACGGTGAAGCCTCCGAACGAATCGCTGTACTGGTCGTCGATCGGCGCATGGTTATGATTGTCGTCCGAACCCGTTCCCCACAGTTTCACACCGCGATATAGCATTTCCGACCAAAATACACTTCCGTCGCCGGTATTTTCGAGCCACTCAGTGCCGTAATTTATGATCTCAACGGCATGATAAGGATTCTCATCCTCTATTTCCGAGCTCCACAGGAACGACCAGTGAGGATGGTTCAACTGCACAAAACAGCCCTTTTCGCGCATCTCATACGCAAATTTGGCCGAGGCTGCTCCTGTTCGTTCGGGCAGATCGCAGTGGGTATTGGGCTTTATCGCTTCGATCGAGTCCTCCCAGAGATAATGCACGTGGATATCCTTATCGTCCGTCGCGTTCGAATACAGCTCAAAGCCCTGGATCATCGTAAAATCCTTGTCTGTCATGGCCCTGGTGTCCGTATAAAATTGATGGTCGGAAATGCACAGAAAGTCATAGCCATGATGCTTGTATGCCTCCTTCATCTCCTCGGGCGTCAGGCAGCCGTCCGAATTGGTCGTGTGGCTGTGCAGATTGCCCTTGAGCCACAGCGCGTTCGGGTCCTGTAAAAAAGTTGTTTTCTTCATAACTGTCTCCTTGCCAAACATTTTAACGCGTGTTAAAATATCTTTGTTAAATCATACTCTCTTTAGAAAGAATATGCAATACCGTTTGGTCTATTTAATCCCGCAGGCAAAGCTTTAGGAAGAGATGAGGTAAATCATGAGAGATAATAAACGTTCCGCATCGTCAGACAGATATATCCCCGACCGGGACGCGCTTCTCGCAGTGCTCGGCGAGGCGGCGGATTCGGTCTGCAGCCGCATAGATACCGGCGACGCCGCATTTGACGGCAAGCTGCGCGCGATGTATAAAAAGTGCTTCTTGGATACGGCGGAGCGCACTCTGCTGCTGCCCGGCATGGAATCGAGCGACCATGCGGGGAATACCCATACGGTCAGCAACGAGGTTTTTATCATCACGGGCGACATCAACGCGATGTGGCTGCGCGACAGCAGCGCGCAGGTCTGCCACTATATGCCCTTTGCGGGTAAATATCCCGAGGTCGCTGGGCTCATCGCCAGCCTGATACGCAGGCAGCGGATCTGTATCCTGCGCGATCCGTACGCCAATGCCTATCTCGAATGGCCCGGCGCAGTATCCGCATGGAAAAAGGACCGCTGCGGCATGGTCCCCGGTGACTGGGAGCGCAAATATGAGACGGATTCGCTGAGCTATCACATCCTGCTCGTAAAAAACTATATCAAATATACCGGCGATACTTCGATCCTCGATGAAGATGAGATCAATGTCCTCGAGAGGATAATATCGCTCTGGGAGCTGGAGACCGATCACGAAAACCGCTCGCAGTATACATTCGAGCGCACGCGCATAAACGGCATGTATGCCGGTCTAGCGCGGAACGGACGCGGTACGCCTCTTGCGCGCACCGGCATGACCTGGTCGGGCTTCAGGCCCAGCGACGACCCCTGTGAATACGGCTACAATATCCCGGAGAATCTGTTTGCCGCGAGCGTTCTCAGATTCATAGAGGAACTCCCCGGTTCCATCGGCAGCCATACTGCGGCCGCGCCGTCAAAAAAACTGTCTTCGCTCGCATCCCGCGCCGGGGCGCTACGCCGCTCTATCACGGACGGAGTGCGCGAGCACGGTACGGTAGATCATCCGGAATTGGGAAATATCT
>JAGCSS010000062.1 GCA_017964055.1 Lachnospiraceae bacterium | reverse complement strand
GGACGGTCTGTCCAGACCTCTGCGCACAGATCTACGTCAAAGCGGATGGAAGCGCCGGTTTTCTTTATGACTTCTTCAAAATCAAGGCCTTCGCCCACTGAGAAAACGCGTCCGTCAAAGCCGAGCACCGAGCCGGATTTGAGATTATCGCTCAAAAACTCCGTGATCGTGGGAACGCCTTCCTCGAGCATTTTCATGAGCTCTATATCACTGCCTTTGAGCTCCTCGGCGGCCTGCAGGAAATAACGTCCGTCTGTCCACAGATATGCGCCGTCTGCGGTAACCACAAGAGTGCCGTTGGAGCCTGTAAAACCTGAAAGGAACTCCCTGCATTTAAAATATACGCCTACATACTCGGAATTATGGTAATCGGAGGTAGGAACAACATAAATGTCTATGCCGTCCCTTTTCATAAGAGCCCTTAAGGCGTTGATGCGTTCTTTTATCATATATGTTCTCCTTGATGGATTTTAGTTAAAATATGGGCTTTCAGAGCCCAAAAAATATTATAGCAATTGATTTTTATTTGTAAAATAGTAAAATATTAAAATATAATGAAGTAATATAGTTTACCATTAGCGATACGAGGCATTTTATGAACGATATTCTGATGATCATGCTCTGTCTGTTTCTTATATTCTGCGCAGTAGTCGTTAGTTTTACCAAGAGTACGCTTTCGGCCATTGTCATTTTTTACGCATACAGTCTTGTAATGGATATAATCTGGATACTCATGGAATCTCCCGATCTCGGAATCACCGAAGCTGCCGTCGGCGCGGGGGTTACGGGTATCCTGTTTTATGCGACGCTTAAGAAGATCAACCAGATCGATCTGGATTTTGAACCCGACATGAAAAAGGCAGAGCAGACGGCGACAGGAGATAAAAAAGAAAATGAGTGATATCGGCAAAAAGTATCTTCCCGGCAGGAAGATAGACAGGATCAATATCATATTCAAGGTCGTTGCGGTCATCATGACCTGCATACTTTTCTTTGCGCTGCTGATCACCGTGCTCGACCTGCCGGAGATCGGACGTATCTCGAATCCCGACAATAATGAGGTCGAAAAGCGTTATGTCGAGGAGGGGATCAAAGAGACCGGCGCGGTCAATACCGTTGCGGGTATGATCCTCGATTACAGGGCATTCGATACTTTCGGTGAGTCAAACGTGCTGTTTGCCGCCACGATCTGTGTTACCGTCATGCTGAGAGCCAGCGCGAAGCGCAGACGTAAGGACGGCACCACGGAGTTTGACGACCGTGACCGTTTCTATGAGCCCAGACACGATACGGTCCTCAGGATCGCCGCTGTTTTCCTGATCCCGATGATCCTGGTGTTCGGCGTTTACGTTATACTGAACGGACATCTCTCGCCGGGCGGAGGCTTCTCGGGCGGCGCTATTTTAGGCGCGGGATTCATACTGTATCTCAATGTTTTCGGATTTAAAGCGACCGAGCGCTTCATGAACGAGAAAACGATCAAATGGATCACATTCTCTGCGCTCATGGTATACTGCCTGGCCAAGAGCTATTCGTTCTTTACCGGCGCAAACCATCTCGAGTCGCATATTCCTCTCGGCACACCGGGCGCCATACTGAGTTCCGGGCTGATACTGATCCTCAATATCTGTGTCGGGATGGTCGTTGCATGCACTATGTATTCGTTTTACGCACTTGTCAGGAGAGGTAGGATCTGATGTACGAAACCATAATGAATCATTTGATGGATGTGGTATCGGTGATACTTTTTATCATCGGTTTTTCCAATCTGCTCCTTCACAGGAACATGATCAAGAAGATAATCGGACTGAACATCATGGACACTTCGATCTATATGCTTCTTGCGACCCAGGGGTATATCACGGGACTGAAGGCGCCGATCATCACGGACGGGATCACGGACGCTACGCGATATATCAACCCTATACCGAGCGGACTCGTGCTGACGGGCATCGTTGTTTCCGTCAGTGTTACGGCACTCATGCTCTCCATGACGATACGCATGTACAGGGAATATCACACGCTTGATCTGGATGCGATACTTATGCAGGTAAGGAAGAAGGACCTCACATAATGGACTTTATCAATAACTTTCCTTTTTTCTCAATAATGTTGTGCATGTTCTGCGCGATAGTGACATTCGTGCTGAACGGCAGATATGCGAGGCACCTGACGAGGATCGTTCTGGGGCTTGTTATCGTAATGTCTCTGGCACTGCTCATAAAGCTGCATATCAGCGGTGAGTCTTTCGTATATTTCATGGGTCATTTCCCCGCGCCCTGGGGCAATGAGATCAGGGCGGGAGAGCTCGAAGCGATACTTGCGCTGTTTGTGTCTGTCATAGCGTTCTTTGCGGTCTTAGGCGGCTTGAACGCCATACTGGAAGATGTCGAAGAGGATAAGCAGAATCTGTATTTCATCCTCGTTGACATGATGGTCGCGTCTCTCCTTGCGATGATATATACGAACGATCTGTTCACCGCTTACGTTTTCATCGAGATAAATACGATCGCGGGCTGCGGTCTGATCATGATCCGTCAGCTCGGCAAATTGATAGTAACCGCCGTTCGATACATGGTCATCAGTCTGGTAGGTTCGGGACTTTTCCTGATCGGAGTTACACTGCTTTATACGATCACAGGACATCTGCTGATGTCAAATATACAGGAGTCGGTCGCAGAGATCGCTTCGCACGAATCGTACAGGACCACGCTTACGGTAATAATCGCGCTGATGTCTGTCGGACTGGCGATCAAATCGGGACTGTTCCCGTTCCATTCATGGATCCCCGAGGCTTACGGCACATCAAACGCCTGCTCGAGCGCGCTGCTGAGCTCAGTCGTATCAAAGGGTTATATCTTCCTGCTGATAAAGATCTATTTCAGAGTGTTCGGAATCGATGTTGTACGGAATTCCAGCGTTATGAACATATTGTTCGCTTTCGGAGTAGTCGCGATAATACTTGGTTCGGTGCTCGCGATCAGAGAGAAGAACATCCGTAAGATGATCGCTTATTCATCGGTTGCCCAGATCGGTTATATATACATGGGTATCGGAATAGGGACGACGATCGGTTTTGTGGCTGCGTTATTCCATATTTTAACTCATGGCTGCACAAAGGCTCTGCTGTTCATTTCTTCAACGGAATTTACTGAGGGTTCGCATTCGAAGCGCTACAGCGAGATGTACGGACTCGGTCATAAATACAAGACTTCTGCGCTGTGCTTCTCTGTGGGAGCGTTCTCGATGGTTGGCTTCCCGCTGCTTGCAGGCTTTATCTCAAAGGTATGGTTCGCGAAGGCCGGTATCGACTCGGACGGAAAGATGCTCGTGACATTGATAGCGCTTGCTGTTTCCACCCTGCTGAACTGTGTATATTTCCTGCGTGCCGTCGTTATCCTTTATTCCGAGAACAG
>JAGCSS010000061.1 GCA_017964055.1 Lachnospiraceae bacterium | reverse complement strand
TTCCTGCACGGCTCGTGGGCGAGAGAGAGAACGATCGACCGTAATAAGCTCGGCTACGGAAAACACTATGTTTCCAGCAAACGCGGCGAGTCGAGCCATCAGGAGCATCCGTTCATCGCGCTGCTCGATAGGAACACGACCGAGGACGCCGGCGAGGTATGGGGCTTCAACTTCGTATACTCGGGCAATTTTATCGCGCAGGCGGAAAAGTCGCAGTTCAAGACCGTGCGTGTCATGATGGGCATCAATCCCGAGGATTTCTGCTGGAACCTGCATACGGGCGAGGAGTTCGTCGCACCCGAGGTTGTCATGGTCTACTCGCATGAGGGCATCGGAGCCATGTCGAGGACATTCCACGATCTCTACCGTAAGCATCTGATCCGCAGCAAATACAGGAATGTACGCAGGCCGATCCTTATCAACAACTGGGAAGCCACCTACTTTGATTTCACGAACGAGAAGCTGATCTCCATCGCAAAGGAGGCTTCCGGGCTCGGTATCGAGATGCTGGTCATGGACGACGGGTGGTTCGGAAAGCGCAATTTTGACGACAATTCACTCGGAGACTGGGTGGTCAACGAGAATAAGCTCCCCGGCGGCCTCAAATACCTGGTCGATGAGGTCAACAAGCTCGGCATGAAGTTCGGTATCTGGATGGAGCCCGAGATGATCTCGCCCGATTCCGACCTGTACCGCGCGCATCCCGACTGGGCGATCCATATTCCGGGACGCAGGGGCGTTCAGAGCCGCGCGCAGTTCGTGCTCGATATGTCGAGACCCGAGGTTGTCGATTACACCTACAATCAGGTCCGCGCTATCTTAAAGAGCGCGAATATCGAGTATCTGAAATGGGATATGAACAGGCAGATCACCGACCTCGGCAGCTCAATGCTCGATGCCGGATCGCAGGGAGAGCTGTTCCATCGCTATGTGCTGGGCGTTTATGAGCTGCAGGAGAGACTCGTTACCGAGTTCCCCGATCTGCTGCTGGAGAACTGCTCGGGCGGCGGAGCGCGCTTCGATCCCGGTATCCTCTATTACGGTCCCCAGATATGGACTTCGGACGATGCGGACGCGGTCGAGAGACTCAAGATCCAGCAGGGCACGGCCCTCATCTATCCGCTTTCCTCGATGGGCGCTCATGTCAGCGACTGCCCGAACCATCAGGTCGGACGCATCACTCCTTTTGAGACGAGAGGCTATGTGGCACTGGCGGGAACCTTCGGCTACGAACTTGATGTGACGCGTATCCCGAAGGAGGACCGTGAGATGATCCCCGCGCAGATCGCGATGTATCACAAGTTCAATGACATCGTGCGCGAGGGCGATTATTACCGCATAGCATCCTTCCTCGAGAACGGACTCTGGGACTGCTGGGAAGTCGTTACAAAGGATAAGACCGAGGCAGTGCTCACGATCGTAGAGGTGCTCCATCAGCCCAATTATAAGTCGAGGCGTATTAAGCTCAAAGGACTCGACCCCGAGAAGACCTATCGCGTTGCCGTATTCGACATAAAGACCGCCGATGACAGCACGGAAAAAGTGCTCGAACTCAAGGGCGATGCTCTCATGTTCGCGGGTATAAACGCGCCGGACGGCTTCTGGGGCGATTTTAAGTCGAAGCTGATCCACATAAAGGAAATCTGAGAAAAAAGCTCTAAGGTCACACAAACCTTAGAGTTTTTTTATGAAAAATTAGTGGATTTTTTGCCCGTTTTGTAAGAAAATAGGCACAGTAGAACGTTTTATAACATGGAGGTAATTGATTTGATAAAACGATTATTGTCCTATGTCAGGGAGTACAAGAAAGAGTCTATCCTGACACCCATTTCGATGATCCTCGAGGTCGTCATGGAAATGATCGTGCCCCTGATGATGGCATCTCTTGTTGATGAGGGTATCAACAAGGGAGATATGACCCATATCCTTATAATCGGTCTGTTCATGGTGCTCGCGGCCGTTGTGGGCCTCGCGGGCGGCGTCATGGGAGGCGTATTCGGAGCACGCGCCTCGGCAGGCTTTGCGAAAAATCTGAGAAAGGGAATGTACGACAGGATCCAGACATTTTCCTTCTCCAACATCGACAAATTCAGTACGGCGGGACTCGTTACGCGTCTGACCACAGATGTGACCAATGTCCAGAACGCATATCAGATGTTCCTGCGCATGTGCATGCGCGCGCCGGCGACCCTGATCATCGCGATGATCATGTCATTCTCGATCAGCGCGCGGATATCGCTCATTTTCGTAGGAGCCACAGGCTTCCTTGCTCTCATGGCCGCTCTGATCATGTCTAAGGCCACGAAGGCTTTCTCGGAGGCATTCCCGAAGTATGACGATCTGAACGCGAGCGTTCAGGAGAACGTCAACGCGATCCGCGTCGTTAAGGCATATGTCCGTGAGGACTTTGAGAATGAAAAGTTCAAAAAGGCCAGCGGAAACATCCGTAAGATATTCACCAAGGCCGAGAATATCACTACTTTTGTCAGCCCGACCATGAATATCACGATCTATACCTGCATCCTGCTGATCAGCTGGATCGGTGCAAAGATGATCGTAAGCTCGGGCGAGACTGTGCTCACCCGCGGCAATTTGATGAGTCTGCTCACCTACTGCATGAGCATCCTTTCCTCACTCATGATGCTGGCGATGATATTTATCATGATGACCATGAGTGCGGCGAGCATGCGCCGTATCAACGAGGTCCTTATCGAGGAACCCGACATCACGAATCCCGAACAGCCCGTCTGGGAGGTCAAAGACGGAAGCATCGAGTTCGATCATGTTAATTTCCGTTATAAGAAGGACAGCGAGGAGAATGTTCTGAACGACATCTGCCTGAAGATCGGATCCGGCGAGACGATCGGCATCATAGGCGGAACAGGCAGTGCGAAATCAACGCTCGTCAACCTGATCAGCCGCCTCTACGACGTCAACGAAGGGTCGCTCAAGGTCGGCGGCAGAGACGTCCGTGATTACGATATCGAGACCCTGCGAGACGAGGTAAGCGTAGTTCTCCAGAAAAATGTCCTGTTCTCCGGAACGGTCATGGAGAACCTGCGCTGGGGTGTGAGAAAGCAGCGTGAGATCGGCCCCGACGGCAGACCCGTCGTGGTCGAGCATGAGGAGACCCCCGAAGAAAAGGCAAGGATCGATGAGGAGTGCAAACGCGCATGCAGACTGGCATGTGCCGATGAGTTTATCGAGAAGATGCCCGACAAATACGAGACGCACATCGAGCAGGGCGGAGCCAATGTATCGGGCGGCCAGAAGCAGCGTCTGTGCATAGCCCGCGCGCTGGTCAAAAAGCCTAAGATCCTTATCCTGGACGACAGCACCAGTGCCGTGGATACCGC
>JAGCSS010000060.1 GCA_017964055.1 Lachnospiraceae bacterium | reverse complement strand
TGGATCCGTCCGTCAGAAATGAGTTTTTCCAAGGCGACCCGAGCAATTTCTCGACGATAGGGATCAAAACTGGATAGCGTAATAGCCTCCGGTGTATCGTCGATGATCAAGTCAACGCCCGTCATAGTCTCCAAGGTACGGATATTACGTCCCTCACGACCGATGATGCGTCCCTTCATCTCATCGCTGGGCAGCTGTACTACAGTGATAGTAGCCTCTGCCACATGATCGGCTGCCGTCTTCTGGATGGCATTGATGATAAGCTCCCTGGCCTTTTTGTCGGCCTCCTCCTTCGCTTTCTGCTCCAGATCCTTGATCAATACGGCGGTTTCATGTTTTACATCGTCTTCAACAGTTTTAATAAGATATTCCTTAGCTTGTTCGGAGGTCAGTCCCGAGATCTTCTCAAGTTCCTGAACCTGCTTTTCGTGAGTGGCTTCAATTTCCTCTCTGATACGATCAAGTTCAAGCTCCTTGGCTGCGATCCTGGCTTCTTTTTTCTCATTCTGCTCTATCTTGCGGTCAAGGGTCTCTTCCTTTTTCAGCACACGCTGTTCGTAATGCTGAACCTCCGCCTTACGTTCCTTGGTCTCACGATCAAGTTCCTTCTTTGCGCGGATAGATTCCTCCTTAACCTCAACCAGAGCTTCACGCTTACTGGCTTCAGCTGCTTTGTTGGCTTCGTCGATAATCTCCTTTGCCCTGCTCTCCGCAGAACCTATAGTCGCCTCATCCTCCCGGATCTTGTTGCTTACGGCTTTTTTCGCCGAAACGTTCCAGGCAATGACTGCGATGACTATGCCCACAACCAGTCCAATAAGTGCGCCTATTGCATATGCCATTTAGGAGCACCTCCTGAAAATAAATATTAAATTGTTATTGTAGATCAATCTACAACAGTATAATTTTATAAAATATGAATATTGATGTCAAGCGGTTTTTAAATCTATGTCGCCACTTGAAAACTATTCATTCAGCATCCTCATCATCAGGTGGATCTCGTCTTTGTGGACCGCATTGTTGTATACATAGAGGATCGCGCAGACGCCGTCCTTTTTGCCGTTTTCGATGAACGCGAACTCTACCCTGTGGTTGTATCTGTTCACGTTGCGCTCGGTATAGCTGCCGGTGTAATACGAAAACGACGCGTAATCCGTCGACTTTTTCGATATCTCGATATCCCTGTCAAACAGCGGGATGAACGACTGGTACATCGTAAGATGCCTGTTGCAGAGTATGTCCTCGACGATCGCCTTGCGCACGTTCTTAAGGTTTGAGATATCCGTCGGTTTTTCGAGGTAGCTTTCATCCACATAGAAAACGAAAAGGCTCTCCGCGACGCCGTCTCCTGTCAGATCGTTCAGCTTATACTGATAGCCCGGCACGTTCGGGAGCTCATGCTCGACCGTTGCCCAGCCGGCAGGGATCTTATACGCAAACTCGCCTTTGATATTTCTGCTAAGCATGGATATCTTGCTGATCCAGACGCCGTTCGCGGTCATGTATGCCGTCTCCGAGGCCGTCGTCATGCCTGTGGTCTCGATCTTATCCGCCTTCATCGTGATATCGGTCGAAAAGATATTGTTCGATATATCCACTCTGCCGAAAACTCTGACCGTAGAGCCGATCTCTATCCCCGACAGCACGTTCAGCGCATTTGACGAAGTGCATTTGATGCTCCTGCTGAAGGCATTGTCATTATCCCTTATGTAAAATGTTTTGTTGCTGTTCTCCTTGCCGGTCAATGTCGCGTAGACGACCATATAATGCCCGTCGTAGAGATTCTGCGCATTCTGCGCGTTGATCAGGAATACCTGCAGGAGCTTGTTCGCGGGAATACTCTGATAGACCCTCGTGTCCTCGACATCGAGGGCTATCCCGCTGTATCCCGACGCGTTCGTGGTCATCAGGCCGAGCAGCATGATCAGCACCAGCATGAATGCCGCTGCTTTCTGTAGAAGCCGGTTCATCTGCTCACCCCCCAGTTCTTGTCGAATTCGGGCTGGAACTTAATGACCGCCGAATCCGGATATTTCGATGTGATATACGCCACCATGAACCGCAGTGTATGCGCCTCGGCGTAGTCTGAAACAAACAGGATCTCCTTGCCGGAGATGTCCCCCATCGCCGAATCGAGCGCCTGCAGAGCCCTCTCCTTCAGTGAATTCGTATCTTTGTCATAGGCGAAAGAATAACCTCCGCAGCGTATCTCGTTGTTATATATCTCGATCACATATTTGCCGTCCGTATCGGGATCCGGCTTTGCCGGATCGGGATTGTTGGGATCGTCCTCGCCCACTCCGGGCTTCGGGATCGGCGTAACATAAGCGCCCTGGTTGTCGCTCCCCTCCTGCCCCGTCTCGGTGCTGTGGATCAGCTCGTCGAGGTTGATCAGAGGCTCGCCGTTATAGGTAATGATCTTTGCGCTCCTGAATATGGAACCCGTGAGCAGAAAAGCGCAGAGAATGCATGCCAGAGCTATTCCGTATTTTTTATTCATACGCAATCTCCTCAACAGACGCGCCCCTGCCCGCCAGCAGGTCGCGCACATGATGGTAGACCGCCGATACCGCGTAATCGTCTATCAACCTGAAAGCCCTGCCCGCGTCGGCGATCTCATTCAGCGCGGCGTCCGCAGTCTCAAAGCCTGAGCTGCAGTCATAGACAGCGCCGTTAAAGCTTACCTCAAATCCGTTTACTGTCACTTCCACATATACCGTGCCGCTGTTGTCGGCACTGGTCCCGGGTGAGGTCTGTTTGTCATCCTTTCCCTCGTTCTCGCCCCTGCCGGCCTCTGAGAAAATAGGATTCTTACCGTTGGGCCCATACTGTCTGACAGCGATGATGACTATAGCGATCACCAGCCCCAGGAATAAAATTATCCTGATCAGCCTCGTAAGCGGGTTCTTCGAGGGATTTTTGACGCTGACATAGATCAGCAGCGCCAGTATCACGATCAGGATTATAAGTGCGATAAGTGCTTTGTCCATAGATGGCTCACCTTGTAAATACGTTGTCGTACTGCGAAGCTAGATACTCGAATATGTTGGAAATGGCGGTCTCATCCCTGTAAAGGATGCTCTCGTCCCCGCGGTTCAACGACAGGATCACGGGAACGGATACGCCGTCAGTTGCCTCCTCGATAATACCGGTCAGATACTTCTGCAGCTGTGCGTAGCCTTCCTGCTCGTTCGCCGCGGTAACGGGGATCTTGACGAGTTCCGTGCCGTCATCTATGCCGGCCGATATGATGACCGTTCTGTCGGATATCCTTGTCGATGAATCAAAATACGCCACAACATCGACGAATCTCACATATTTCTCGGTATTTTCAAACGCCTCGGTATGCCTGCGGTAATACTCCTGCAGAGCGTCCGACTCCCTGAGGCTTTCGTCCGCCGCCTCAATCATCTCTTCCGCTTTGGCCGCCGCTTCCTTTGTATCGTCGGAAAGGAGCTTCTGTCCGCACATAACGATCAGCAGCACGATGAAGATGACATCGAGCAGAGACGTCAGGTCTATGACAAAATCTGTTCTGGAATGTTTT
>JAGCSS010000059.1 GCA_017964055.1 Lachnospiraceae bacterium | reverse complement strand
CTTTCGCCGGTGAGAACGCCGTTCAATCCGCTGGTTCCGCCGCATTCTGCCAATCCGCGGGGGTATTCGTAGTCTCCGCCCTCTCCGATCACATGATCGGCCGTAGGCAGGAACGCCGCGGGGGCCTCTCCGTTTCCGCCGCATCCGAGCACGAAATACTCAGTAGTATTCTTCAGATGCCCTCTCTCGTCAAAGCTCAGAGTCGGTTTAAGCCTTACTCCGTATTCCTCTGTCGTGATTCGGTTCAGCAGGCTGGTCACATGCCTGTGGTCGCGCAGGTTCACCGCAGAGCGTCCGTACATCGGTATCACCGCAGCCGCCTCAAACACAACCTCATCGGATCCCGTATTGGTGAGCCTTACACGCATGATCTGCGCTTTGGTCTCGTCAGTGGGGAGAAAGCTCAGTACCTCAGAACGGATACTGTTCTTGCCGCACGTGATGTCAAGTATGCTCTCATGCCACAAAAGTCCCGCACGTACCGTAAGAGTATCAGGTCCGGCACCTTCCGCTTTCTGCCATACGGAAGTCCCGAGTGCGGACCTTAAGTCTCCATCCTCAAACCTTATCCAGAAATTCCTTTTGCTCTTATTGTTGTGCAGATCGAATGAACTTGTCGGAGGCAGTATGAAATGATTCTGATCGAGCATCAGATCTCCGCCGCCGTCGGGCGTTATGCTGCCCATCAGCCCCGCTTCATTGCACAGAGGGAAATACAGGTACGAATTCGCGCCTGCACCCTTGAGCTCAAATGTTCCTTTATCGTCAAGAAATGTATATCCCATTACCGTTCACCGTAAATCCCGTTATTATCAGTTTCCCGCAAGCCTGCAGGAGTCTCTGAGGACCAGTTCGGGCTTCAGCCTGATGCTCATGCCCTCGTCGAGTCCCTCGCGCCTGATCAGCCTGATGACCTCGGTCGCGCTCTTGCTGCCGAGCTCTACGACGGGTGAATGGATCGTGGTAAGCCCCGGCCTGTAGTAAGGCGCAAGGATCGTATCGTCAAAGCCGACGATGCTCACCTGCTCGGGCACCTGTATGCCCATCTGCTTCATCGCGCGGATACAGCCCCATGCCATTTCATCGTTCGCGCAGAAGAATGCGTCGGGCAGTTCACCGCCGCGTACGAGCAGCAGATACATCTCGCTGTACGCGATCGCCTCTTCGAAATAGCCGTTCAGGATGAATTTCTCCTCAACCGGGAAATTGTATCTCGCGAGCGTCCTCTTATATGCCTCAAAGCGGGCCTTTTCATCAAAGTTCGGGACTCCGTGGACATAGCCTATGCGCTTGTGTCCCATCTTGATGAGGTATTCCACCGCCTGCTCGGCGCCGCTCGCATTGTCGATGACAACGCTCGATACCTTTTCCGAGCAGTATTCGCGGTCAATGAACACGATAGGCATGTTGATGCGCTCAAGCCTCTCGATGTAATTGTCGCCGAAGCCGTCGTTCATTATGATCGCGCCTTCAACGCCCGAGCTTAAGATCATGCTGTAGATCTCTTCGCTGGTATTCTCATTGCTTACATAGATATTAAGCACATAGCCGTTCATCTTGCACTGCAGATGGACCGCCTGCACCAGCTGTCTGTAGAAATCTCCCTGTACGCTCGACAGGAAAAGTCCGACCGTATTCTTTTTGCTCGTTTTCAGATACTTCGCGTTGACGTTCGGAACGTACTTGAGCCTTTCAACAGTCTCAAGCACGCGCTTTGTCGTCTCTTCGCTGACGTTTCCGACATTGTTCAGTACATTAGATACCGTAGAGATCGCTACATGCGATTCGCGCGCAACATCCTTGATCGTAACCATATCGCTTTATTACCTCACCCACGCACTTTTTTTGGTCCTGTTTACGTTGTAAATGCCCCAATGCTTCTCGGGCTCGTTTTCATCGTCTCCGCCCTTCCAGGGCTCGTCAAATGCCTCAAATACGAATACTCCGATGTCCTCGGCCTCCGCCCATTCCCAGAGCGATGTCAGGTACTGTACCTGAGTTTCCTCGTTGGCCTGCGTGCTGTCCATCGATTTTCCGTTGCTCATGGTCGCCCATCCGCATTCGGTGAATATCACTTCCTTTTCGGGATAGCGTGCCTTGATCAGACGGTAGTCCGCCTGATTTGCGGCGAGCGCCTTGTCGGAGGATATCCCGTTCCAGAGCGGGTAGCTGTGGATCGAGATGATATCGATCTTATTCACCAGGTCTTCCAGCTGCAGCCACTCCGAGGTCCCCTCGTTATAGGTGATGGGCTGTTTGCAGCCGGCTCTAAGAGCCGCGGCGAACTCGATCAGACGGTCCGCGGTCACAAGATCCGCGCCCCAGCCGGGACGGTTCTCATTGCCCACCGATACGCACATGATCTCATCCGTATATTCGTTGGCCAGAGTTATCAGATTCCTTATCGCCCTGTCGTTTGCGGCGGCATTCTTCTGAAGCCTCGCTGCGTTCAGGCTTTCCTTAAGCCACGGGCATCCGATATTGTTGAATTCCCTTTTCGGGTCTATGCCGAGCATCACGCGCAGCGGGAGCTTATTGTCCCTGATGACCCTTAAAGCCGTGCGCGCATGCGCGTTGGGCTCATACATCCTGATATATTTATAACCGTCGGCAACAAGGATCCGCAGATCCTCCTCAACCTCGGCGTAACTCGGGCATATGCCGGTCCGCGGGCTCTGTCCCTCGCGGAAGCCGGAATAGCATATTCCCTTATCATTTTCCCAGTATTTCATACGGTCCCTCTTATCTCATTCCAAAACAGCGTCGATCCTCACGATGCCGCCCGAACGGAGCAGCTCCGCGTTCTCACCCGAAAGGGTATCGCCTGCGGTCTCGATCACTTTTCCGTGGGTTGTAAGAAGCTTCATCGACGTGATCCTTGCGGCATTATCGCCGTAGGTCGCCCTGCGCGAAGCGTTGTGGTAAACGATCCTGCACTGTCCCATAAAGGTCCATGACGCGGTACCGTCCTCCTTAAAGAAGCTGCCGCTGAGCGTGGGCGCGAACCTGATCCTGAGTCCCTCGTCTCCCACGGTAAACAGCTGCTCACCCGCGAACATGCGGATGTACATGCTGATGACCTCCGTCGTCGAGCCAGAAAGTCTCGCGACAAAGCCTCTGCCGTGAACCCTCTCGTCGGGGTTCGCGCTCGATGCTATGAACGATGAGTTCTCCAGGATGCTCCTGCCGTAAACGCCCGGATCCATGAAAGGAATGAACGCCGTCTTCATCGCATCGTAGAATTCATCGTAAAGCCCGTTTTTCTGCAGGGCATACAGATACTTATACTCCATGTGCAGGAAAATGCTCTCTCTCTCGAGCCATCCGGGCGTAAATGCCCTGATCCTGCCGTAACCGAGCGAGAGATCCTCGATCGACTCGCTGGTCTTGAACATCCTGAGCTTATTGTCATAGAGGCCGCTTCCGAGCACATCCTCATGTACTTTGGCAGCGTCGAGCGAGAAATCGGTCCTGCTCCCGGCTTTCATTGCCAGATATCTTGCGGGGCCCTCGAGGAATCTCGGAACAAACCCTGCCTTAAAGCCCTTAACCTTCACATGTATCCTGCCCTCTTCCCTGTTGACGCTCTCGTCGTAAGAGGTGGGCTCAAACGTGAAATAGGTAGGGATCTTGTCCCCATAGAGCGCTGCGGCCTTTTCGATGCCGGCGTCGAGCCTTGCGAGCACCGCGGCGATGAATGCTTTTGCTTCACCTGCAGCGATCGTCTTCATCGTACCGCAAAGAGGCTTTGCGACTATGCTCCTGTACTCCTCACGCGCTGCGGCGCAGCGGTCCCAGTAGATGAAGTCCGCATTGCCTTCGTTGCCGTTTCCTTCCTCTTCTGCGGGAAGCGGGAGCGGGTATTCCTTAACAAGCGCCGATAACGCTTCGTAGTATTTTACAACTTCCCCGGGAAGCTCCAGATCGGCGTCTTTCATGTTTTCGGCGAGGAATCCGGCCAGTCTGCGCAGTTCAAAGGTCTCGGGCATCGAGCTCGCGAACATGGCGGGGAGTCCGTTCATCGCGTCGTTCCAGCCGGGCTTTCCGCCCTCCATCTCGATACCCATTCCGTAGGAATCGAGTGTCGAGAATTTGTTGAGCACGAGAGTGAACAGTTTTTCAGCAAAACCGATCTCCACAAAGCTGCCGTCCGCGTTCCTCTTCCAGTTGGTGGCTCCGGGCACGAAGCCTTCCTCGGAGGCCTTTTCCGCCGACCTCTTCATCGACTCGTACTGGCAGATTTTTCCGTTATCGTAAACATAGGTCTCGCTCCTCGGACGCACCACCATATCGCTGTCGTAGAAGCGGTAACCCTTCGAGCTCATGAGCTCGTCCATTTTGTCGGGCCATACCGATGCGTAGCTCTCTATCAGGTCCATCAGATAGTCCCAGTGATCGCTCCAGTAGCCCTCGAGCGCGCCCGCTTCGATATGCTCGTCGCACAGCGGGATCAGCTCCTCCGCCAGCTCCTTGGGATTGCGTCTGAGCTTTGCTCCGCATTTCGCTACGGCTTTGAAGATCTCAGCGGGTTTAAAATTACCCTCCAAAATGCTGCCGCATACCGCGCTGTCGCAGGCGTCCTGCAGCAGTGAGAGCGCCTTGCCCATCTTGTTGTTTTTAACGCTGAAGGTCGCGGGCCTGATCTCGAGCGGGTTGTAGCCGTCCATCTGCATCAGGCTCACAAAATACCTGATATTGTAATCCTTAAGTCCCGGGCAGAAAAATACGTCGTTTCTGCGGTTCTGGCAGACATCCCTGAAATTGCCGTTGCCCTGCGAATAGTATCCGCCCTCGATCGTGAAAAAGTTGTAATCGCGCTCGGGATCGCCGTGCTTGCGGCTGTAGAGATAGAGCACCGAATCGCCCATCAGTACCGGATAGCCGCCGCGCAGGAAATTGTCCAGATAGCACTGCTCGATATACTTGTCAAAGGCAGCCGACGAAGTCTCCGTCCTGACATCCGCGGTCAGCTCTTCGGCGAGCTCATTGGCCTCATCAAGCTTTCTTCT
>JAGCSS010000058.1 GCA_017964055.1 Lachnospiraceae bacterium | reverse complement strand
GCTCCTTGACGATCCTGACATTCTCGAGCTCCATGAGACTTACATGCGCTCCCATGATATTCAGGACATCAACGATATGCTCCCCATCTTTTAAGTATACTACATTATATTTTTTTCTGTTAACTATTTTTGCCTCGATATCGAACGAAGTGATCAGTTCGGCCGTAAAAGCCGCCTTTTCCGCGTCGTCCATGGCAAACTCGAGATGGTAATCCTTCTGCGGATCTGTGATAGAACCGCAGGCTATGAATGCGCCTTTGAGGAAGGCTCTCTTGCAGCAGGTCTGCTGCGCGATCATCCTGTTGGGTACCAGTCCGTCCTGCATCTTGAGGAGTTTGAGCAGCTCCTCCGTCTCCGCAGGCGTAAGCTCCGTGACCCAGGCCGTCTTCCGGCCCTTTTTCTCGGTCAGGGTCCCGCATGCGGGGTCCTTGCCCGACAGCTTTTTAAAAAGCGTCGTAAAACATTCGTTAACCGTCTCGTTTTCGCTCGAGAGCACTATCCGTCCGTCCCGCAAAACGGCTGACAACGCCGTGACCGCCGCGAGCTGTGCTATCCTGCAGTGCCGCGCGTTCGGTATGGACGAAACCAGTTCTTTTTTCACATTAAGCGAGAAAGACATGCCCTCACCCCTTTATAGTCACATCAATCAAAGCCGATCATCCGAACCTCGGGTTCCAGCCTGACCCCTGAATTCCGATACACCCGCTCGGAAACCTCCCTGATCAGTTTAATGATGTCGGACGATGTAGCCCGGCCTTTATTGATGACGAATCCGCAATGCTTTTCGGAAACGCAGGCATCGCCGACCGAATAGCCCTTAAGCCCCGCTTCCTCTATCAGTTTTCCCGCGAAATATCCTTCGGGACGCTTAAACGTGCTGCCCGCGCTCGGATATTCAAGCGGCTGTTTTTCTCTTCTTTTGGCGTTAAGCTCCGAGATCTGCGCAAGTATGACCTCCGTATCGCCGCGCGTTAAGGCAAATACCGCGTCGAGCACGATCAGGCCTCTCTCACCGACGGCGCTGTGCCTGTAAGAAAGCTCCAGTCCGTCACGGTCAAGCGTGAATACGTTGCCGTCCGTGTCCATCACGCGCGCGCTCACGATAACGTCTTTTATCTCCCCGCCGTAGGCGCCGGCATTCATAAATACCGCTCCTCCGACCGAGCCCGGTATGCCCGCGGCAAACTCAAAGCCCGCCAGGCCCTTCCTCGCGGCGTCATAGGCGACCTTGGCCAGAGACGCGCCCGCATGTGCCGTAATCAGCACCTCATCACCGCGCTCCTCGTAGGAAACATCTGACTTTCCGTCCCTGATCACCATCACCATCCCGCGGAATCCGTCGTCCGAAACAAGAAGGTTAGTTCCGTTGCCAATGATATAATAAGGAATTTCATTTGCTTTTGCAAGTAAAATAATATTCCTGATCCCGTCCTCGTCCGAGGGTATCACAACGTAGTCCGCAGGGCCTCCCGTCCTGAAGGAAGTGAAGTCCGAGAGCGGCGCTCCGGTAAGGATCCGGCCTCTGGGCGAGGCCTCTTTCAGCATTAAAAACAGGTCTTTTTCCATCTTATAACGTAAGGTACGCGGCGCCGTACATGCCTGCGTCGTTGCCGAGTGTGGCAAGCCTGAACTCACGGTTGCGAAGTACATTGAGATTGTTCTCGTCGAAATATCTCTTTACCGTATCGGTGATTATGCTGCCCGCGCGCGCAACTCCGCCGCCGATGACATAAGCCTCGGGATCGACTGTCGCGCCTACGCCCGAAAGAGCCTGTGCCAGATATCTGCACATGGTGTCAACTGCCTTGGCCGCGAGCTTGTCGCCTGCCTTGGCCGCGTCGAAGATGTCCTTTGCGGTGATACTCTCGTTACCTCTCAGCGAGCTCGCCTCGTCGGTCTCGGCGAGAGCCTTTTTAACAAGTCTTACAACTCCCGTAGCCGAAGCGTACTGCTCGAGATGTCCCCTGCAGCCGCAGCCGCACAGCTCGGTCTCGTTGGGGTTGACCACGATATGGCCGATCTCGCCTCCGCCGCCGTGGATGCCGTGAACGATCTTGCCGTCGATGACGATACCTCCGCCCACGCCTGTGCCGAGGGTGATGAACACGATGCTCTTGCAGCCCTGCGCGCCGCCCTTCCAGAGCTCGCCGAGCGCTGCGACATTCGCGTCGTTCGCGGCAATGCACTTAAGTCCGGTAAGGCTGCTCATCTTCTCGTTTACATTGAAGATATCCCACTTAAGGTTGGCGCACTTCATGACCGTGCCGTCGGGCGTGATGGGTCCGGGCACACCGAGTCCCACGCCGAGCACATCGGCCTTGTCTATGCCTCTCTCGGAAAGCTTAGATAGAATAGCCTCCGCTATATCCGTCGGAACGTTGACTCCGTGGTTCTCGGTCCTCGAAGGGATCTCCCATTTCTCAAGGATGCTCCCGTCCTCGGTAAAAAGTCCGAGCTTAACCGTAGTTCCGCCTATATCCACACCAAAACAATATTTCATGATGATCCTCCCGGTAATTATTCCTGTGTTTTGTTTATATTTGCCATCGCCCTGTCATAGAGCGCCTTTGCCGCATTGTAGCCCATCTTTTTCTGTCTGCAGTTGACCGCCGCGGACTCGCAGATGATCGCGAGGTTACGTCCCGGACGGATCGGAATGTTGTGGCAGACGATGTTGTTG
>JAGCSS010000057.1 GCA_017964055.1 Lachnospiraceae bacterium | reverse complement strand
ATTCTTTAATCGCCTCGTACACCGCCTGCGTCTCTTCCTCCGTACTGCCATTGATATAGTACGTCGCGTCGGCGGTCACTATCTTTATATAGCTGTCCGTTTTCAGCCACAGGAATACCCTGCAGCCGGCCTGCCCGTCCACCGTAAATGTGCCCTTCTGCATCGCCGCTGTTGCCGTGCCGATGTTCTTGACCGTGGTCAGGCTGTCTGCACCGCTGCAGAGTTCGGCGCTCATAATATCGGAGAAATCAATGACATATTCGTCCCGCAGCTGCCTGCAGATGACCGCGCCGTTCTCCGTACGTATCGTCATCGGTGTGGATTCCGTCATGCCCAGATATACGATCATCAGCAGCACCCCGATGATGACCAGTCCGCACAGTCCCGCGATCACCTTGCCCCCGGGATGTCCGATGTTCATCGTCGCTCCCACGCCCACACGCTTCTCAACCGTCATCCTGCCGTCATTTGGATTATAGTAAAACAGTCCGAGCAGCCAGTGATCGTCATCATCGGCGAGCATGTTCATCTCTTTCCCGTAGCGCGCATCGATCAGCTTGCTCCTGCGCACGAACATCGCCAGACACGCAAACAGCAGGAGCATGTAAACCGCCGCCGCAATGAGCATCACGATACCGGAGAGCCCGAACATATACGAGATCAGTATCAATACCGCCGACAGCAGATTGATCCAGTCCGACGCCGCGAACAGATCCGCAAAGTTTTTCTTTTTCGCCCGGTTATAGTTCGCGTTAATATCACTGTCGGCCGAAATGACTTCGTTTTTCAGATTGTCAAAAACATATGAAAGGATCAGGATCAGAACGCCGATCATGAATGCGGCTGCCACAGTACCTGTCATGACAAACGAACCCGTGCCGCGGCTCCTGTCATGAAGTATGATCCCCATATCCGTTAGCAGCGCCGCGCCCACAGGCACCAGCCCCAGCAGTGTCGGGAGCCATACTCGCAAAGGCTTTAGCGCATGTACGGCGCCGGCCGTGCCCAGATCGACATACGCGATGCCGGTCTTGTCCGACAGCCCCAGCCTGCGCTTAATGTCCTTCATTTCCCTGTTGCCGAGTATATACGGGATTTCGAGCAGTACCAGGGAAATAAACAGAAACGCGATCCACACGGTGGTTATCAGCGTTATCCCGCGCGCCGCAAAAAGCATCACTGCGACCGCGCAGATGCACAGCACCGTTATCAGCGCCTGTGTGCGGCGTTTTTTCACGATCCCATCAACAACCGCTTCCGTGTCGCCCGTCCTGAACTCATCACGGTTTTTCACGCCGAATATAAGCTTTTTTTCACGCCATCCCTTGGGATAGATCGCCGCAAACATGATCAGTGCCGTAACGACGGTACATGAAAACATGGTCAGGCTGAAATATATCTCCATAACTCACCATCCTTTTTCGCAGCCGGCCCTGACCGGCCACGAATCCTCTGCAAATCTACGACCTTTTCCCATCTCTGTCATAATACTCATCCACCAGCGCGATAATCGCAGCTTTTTCCACGCCCGATATCCGCGCCTCGGATACGATCCGCTTCAGCTCTGTCTTGTTTGCCTCGGGTATGCTGCCATTTTGCTGTATCTGTGTCCGGATCCTCGCGCCGTTCTTGCGGTCAGTCATGATATAGCCTTCGGTCTTTAAGAGCTGGTACGCCTTGCTGACAGTCATCGTATTGATCCCCATCTCCAGCGCCAGCGCGCGCACGGTCGGGAGCTGTTCCCCGGCTGCGAGTTCGCCGCCAGAGATGCCCATGACTATCTGGTTTCGTATCTGCATATAGATCGGTACATCCGACAGTTCGTCAATCCTTATTATCATAAGATCCGGCCTTTCTTTTATATTAGCTCAACTCATTATACATTCTCCGGGCATCGGCAGGCAATCCGCATTTACTGTAAGACGGGTATTCTCCCGCGTTTTTTACTTGCCGCACTATCAACAGGATTCACCGATACTGCCTTTATCCCGTTTATACAACAGGAAATACGCTCCGAAGAAAACTGCCATGCCGCCTGCCGCTACTACTGTCTCAGCCAGCCATGCGGGCGGATTCCATAATCCGACAAAAGAAAGTCCCGCGGGAAAATCTATCAGCGTATGGATCAGGATCGCCATTGGATACAGCCAAAATCTCTTCCTGTCCTTAACCGCATAGAATACGAGCATCGATGCTCCGGTATGAAACATCACCGCAAATATCCTTTCCACAATATCAAGCCCAAGGTCGGCAGCCGAAAAAGCCGCGAGCTGAGCCGCCACAGCGGCACCCGCTTCCGCCTGCGCCGGATTCTGAGCCGCCATCTGCTCTACCAGAGTCCCGTATGTCCCCGCGGTGATCATCAGCGCGTATGCGATATAAGTTACATATGTAACTCCCAAAATGAATATCACTTCAAAACCGCCGTGTCCGATGCCGTGCGAGATCGAAGTCTCTCTGTTCTTTCTATTCCGAAGCACGGTCTTGAATGCTATAAGCCGCCCCGTCTCTTCAAATACTCCGGGGAAAAGTCCCAGAACGAGTGCCGTCAGGAACGGTTTCGCGCTTAAGAATCTGCTGACGGCATGCTCCGAAAGCCCCATCACCATCGGGAAAACAAGTGCATTCTGTATGGGTTTCTCCAGAATGACCGCAAATATAAGGAATGTCGCCGCACCGACCAGAACAGTCGTGATCCTCTCTTTTTTCTTTATTGTCCATACGATCGCGAGCACCAGAGGTACACCGATCATCAGCAGCGCTCCGAGTACGAGAAGCCCGATCTGCGCCGAACCAACCTTAGCAAAATCTGTCATATTATCCCACACCTTTCTGTTTTATTTGTATTACTCGCTGTAATACAATATATACACTATAAAATACTCTTTGTCAATACGTCTTTGCGTGTTATAATGAATTGGCGCGGATGCGCAGGAGGATAGATATGTTACAGGAAACGAGCATGCTTTATAAGTTGACGATATTATATCTTTTGAATAAGGTCGAGCACCCGATCTCGGGCAACAGTCTCAGCAATTTCCTGCTGCAGAACGATTTTACCGATTATTTCAATCTGCAGCAGATAATGGGCGAGCTGATCGACGACGGATACGTGGACAAGGAAACGGTGAGGAACAAGACGCTCTACCGCATTTCCGAGAGCGGCGAGGCTGCGATCCGCCTGCTCGACCGGGAGCTGGCTCCGGGCATGAAGTCCGATATAGACAGATATATCGTGGACAACGGGATGGAGCTCAAAGACGATCTCTCGGTGATGTCCAGATACTATCAGGAGGACATCAACCGCTACGTTGCGAACATGTTCATCGAGGAGGCCGGCGAGAAGCTCATAGAGATGAACATCACGGTGCCGACCGCCGCGGACGCAGAGCGCATCTGCGCAAAGTGGTACAACGCGAGCGACAAACTCTATCCTGTCATCATGAAGGAACTGCTGGGATAATAGGGAGAATCATAATTGGGGAAAATACAAATGAATACAGAAAAGAAAAACCCGGCAGAAGCCGAGCCTTACGAATCCGACCGCAGAGGCGATTATTCCGATGAACTGGAATATCTCTATCACAATTATCAGCTGGACAAAGAGATTCCGTGGGTAAGATATATCGCTCTTTATCTGGTGACCGCCATTGCGGTCGCGTGTTTTATCTATATAGCGGTACGCTACTGTCCGCGCAGGTTGGACAATCCTTACCGCGAGCCCGAGATCATTGACAAACTGGGCTTTTTTGACAATACAT
>JAGCSS010000056.1 GCA_017964055.1 Lachnospiraceae bacterium | reverse complement strand
TACCAAGACCTGCCCCAGTACACTGCCGGCCCACTGTCTGTACGGGACCGTCCGCACCGTTTCCGGCCTCATACTCCGCCTTCATTGCGAAATAATCGCAGCCGAGCCGCACCTCGATGCCCTCGAGCAGCTTTGCTATCATCGCGGTGTATCCGCCGATCGGGATGCCCTGATAGCGGTCGTTGAAATAATTGTTGTCGTAGGTGAACCGAAGCGGCAGCCTGCGGATGATAAACGAAGGCAGTTCACTGCACTTACGTCCCCACTGCTTCTCGGTGTAGCCCTTTACGAGCTTCTCGTAGACATCACGCCCGACCATTTTGAGCGCCTGCTCCTCGAGGTTTTTGGGCTCGCCGATATTGAGCTCCTTTATCTGCCTGTCGATGATCCCGCGCGCCTCATCGGGTGTCGCTATCCCCCACATCTTACTGAAGGTGTTCATGTTGAAGGGCAGGTTGTAGAGCTCATCACCGTATCTCGCGACAGGCGAATTGATATAGTTGTTGAACTCGGCGAAACGGTTCACATAGTCCCAGACTTCTCTGTTCGATGTATGGAAAATGTGCGCGCCGTACTCATGCACGATAACGCCGTTCTCATTGGCCGTGTAGGCATTGCCCGCGATGTGATCCCTTTTGTCGATCACGAGGCAGGAATGTCCCGCATCGGTCAGTTCTCTTGCGCATACCGCGCCGAAAATACCCGCTCCCACTATCAAATAGTCATACATAGTTACACCCCCACAGATGTTTTAGGGAAACGTCGGACGTACCGGCGTTTCCCTGTTATTACGATCATTTCTTGCGTCTGAAGATAAAGCTCCTGAACAGTATCACGTTCATCACGATAAAGAACGCCAGGATGATGATCCATGTGAGGATCGGCTGCTTGGGCGCGAGCGCCGCGATCAGCATCATCGGGAATCCGAACACGATCGCGGGGAAATTCTGGTAAACCAGGTTTTCCGCAACGGGAGTCTCGAAATTCCTGTCGATCTCACGAAGGAGCACGATACCGGTGCTCGCGGTACCGGTCAGCATGCCGTACATGGCCATGAACTGCTCCTCGCCGTATTTCTCAAAGAGCTTCTTCGCGACGAGCTTGTTGTAGAGGTAAGTCGAAACAGCGCCCACGATACCGATCGTCAGGAGTACCGGCCAGTACTGCCCGATGACCTCGATGCGGATGGCGGCAAAACCTGCCACGATCATCAGATCGAAGAAGAATCCGCTGATACGCTTCATCAGGAACTCATTGACATATTCGCGCTCTATCAGGCGTGTCTTCGAGGTGATCTTGTTCAGGATCATGTTGAACAGAGTACCGAAGATAACGCCGAAGAGGAAGTTAAAACCGTAAAGCACCGATTTGAACGAAGGAACGAGATCGCCGAGCACACGGATCACGAGGTAGGTCACCGCATAGGTGCCGAAAACGAACGAGAGCTGAACGGTGAGCTTGTCGATGCTGCCGTTCATCGGGATCTCGGTGGCTCTCTGGATATCCTCGGAAGAATACTTCTCCGCAGTCTCCTCAAAGCCCTCGGTAAACCTGCCGCGTCTGCGCATAGCGTTCAGATGGATGACGCCGCCGATCGCAGCGCTTAAGAATCCCATCGCGGCAACCGTCAGACCGAAGCTCTTGCCGCCGGCGAAGCCGTAATCGGCCTCGTAAATGCTGCCGTAGTTAAGCGCCTGTCCGGTTCCCTGTCCGTATCCGAACGGGAGCAGGATGCCTGCCGCCGAGAACATCTTCTCGGAAAGCATCGCCCATACGATCGTGATGCCCATACCCAGAACGCCCTGCAGCAGATATGTCGAAACCGTAGTCACACCGGTGTTGAATATCTCGCGGGTGCGCTCCTTGCCCATTTTCTCGCCCTGATGCTTGAAAACGGTCGCGATAAAGCCGAGGGCCAGGCAATGATAAGTGATCGTCTCCGCCATGTTCATGCCGCTGCCGCCGAAAAACTCGGTATCGAGCATGACTTTGCCTGTGATGAGGCGGAAGGCCATACCGATGAGCATTAAGATCAGACCGCCGAGCACCGATGTAGGTATGAGCGATCTGCGTAAGAATTTAAGTGTCTTTTTGAGCGCGTTGCCGACAATAAGGCTGATAAGAAGCACCGCTGCCAGATTGACCGTTCCCCAAACGCCGCTGTCCCAGAAATTCTGCATATTCAAAAGTCTCCCTTGCTGCGATGTCATGACACCGCAAAATTATCTCACGGGATCATATCCCGTAAAAACCATAAGATCAGAAGAGGATCCCGTAGTCTTTAAAATACGGCGCCGCCTCGTCCTTTTCCGCGAGGATCGGCTTCTCACCGTCCTTAAATCCCCAGTCTATGCCAAACTCCGGATCGTCGTACCTGATCGAGGCCTCGGTCCCGGGTGCATAGTAATTGTCGACCCTGTAGAGGAACTCAACATCGTCGGTCAGTGTAACGAACCCGTGCGCAAACCCGCGCGGCACAAGAAACTCAAGCTTGTTTTCGGCTGAGAGCTCGACAGAAGTCCACTGCTTATAAGTCAGAGAGTCGTGACGCAGGTCGACCGCCACATCGAGGATCGCACCCCGCACACACCGCACGAGCTTTGCCTGAGATGCCTCTCCCCTCTGAAAATGGAGGCCCCTCAGCGTCCCCTTATGCGCCGAGTAGCTCTGATTGTCCTGTACAAAATCGTAATGAAGCCCCGCGGCCTCGAGATCCTTTTTCGACCAGGTCTCCAAAAACCATCCGCGGTGGTCGCCGAACACCTTCGGCTCTAAGATATATACATCCTTAAGAGGTGTTTCGATCTTATTAAATTGCATATAACCGTCCTTTTTGCTCACCGCACATATTTTCCCGTGCCGCGGCATCCGTCAATCGTTAAGATACTGCCCGTAGGCAATGGCTCTGACCTTTCGCGTGATGTCGTCGCATCCCGCGTTAGTCTTCTGTATGAAATAGAGGATCACGGACCTCGATGCGGGTTCCATGATGAAATATGTGCCGAGCCAGCCGTCCCATCCAAACTCGCCCGCAGGCGCTATGGTCCCCTGCACGGTGGGCTTATCGAGTATTCTCATGAGGCAGTTGTAGCCGTAGCCTACCGTTGAGCCCCAGTTCATGTCCCTGTTTTTGAGTTCGTCGTTAAGCGCGTTCGTGCGCATGTATCTGACCGTATTCTCGCCGAGTATGCGCCTGTCACCGAGTTTTCCGCCGTTTGCCAGCATCATGCCGAACTTTGCGAAATCATCGATCGTAGAGAGGAGCCCTGCTCCGCCCGACTCGAAGTACGCGTGCTCGGGATAGTTCCCGAGGCCCAGGTTCATGCCCTTAAACTCACGCAATCCGCCTGTTTCGGGATCGGTCTCATATACGCATGCCAGCCTCTCCTTAAAGCCCGGCAGCATGTCAAACGATGTGCTCATCATTCCGAGCGGAACAAATATCTCATCCCGAAGGAAATCGCCGAAACGGCGTCCCGAAGCAACCTCAACGACAGCTCCGAGTATGTCCGCGGAAAAGCCGTACATCCAGTGCTCGCCGGGATTAAACGCCAGCGGGCAGCGTCCGATCGCATTGGCAAACTCTACGGTCACGGGATATCCCGCAGCCGGCATCTTCTTTTCCCACTCGGCCAGACACTTATCGACCGCGATATGCGCGGCGGTCTCGATGCCTGGATAGCATACGCCCGAGGTCATGGTCATCAGATCCGCTATCGTTACGGAACGCTTCGCGGGCTCGAGATGAAACTTCTTACCGCGCGC
>JAGCSS010000055.1 GCA_017964055.1 Lachnospiraceae bacterium | reverse complement strand
TCCTCGGAATCACCGTTAATGTGCAGAATGCCGTGCTCTGTGTATGCTCCGGTCACAATACCGAAGTTTGCGAGAGAATAGCTCTTTCCGTCTACCTCAACCGTGCTCTGCATGCTCGATCTGAATATAGACATAATGGAGTTCAGTGTCGTGTCGTTTCGAAGAAGAGCGCCCTTGATCTTGTCTTCCCAGAGCTCAACCTGCTTCTCGCTCATCGCTTCCTTCTCTTCGTCGGTAAGCATAGCGTACTTGCGGGCCGATGCGGCATTGTAGCTGTCGTACATCTCTTTCAGGAGCTCGTTGTAGGACTTGACAAAGTCCTTAACCTTATTATATACGCCGTCGGTATCTGCTGATACGTTCAGTGTGATGCGCTCGCCTACGGCAGTGGTACCCTTCAGCTCGATCGACAGACCGTTGGCCGAGATGGTATTGGTCGAGGATTTGATCGTAGCGCCGTTTAATACCAGCTGTGCGTCCTTTGCCGCAACAACAGCCATGGTGGTCGAATCCGCTGCGGTCTGTCCGCCGGTGGCCAGAGCCTCATCGATATCTCCGAGTCCGAGTGCCGCAAGGCCTGTCTCGCCGCTCTGTGTCGAAACGAGAGTGAACTTATTCGCCTCACCGCTGTTCTTTGCGCTGATATAGAAACGTCCGCTCGCCTGATCGAAGTTGGCGTTAAGACCTGCAGTCTGAAGCTTTGCGTTCAGATCCCTGATGGTCATATCATCGGTGACTTCGATATTGGTCTCGGTATAGGGATCCTCACCCTCGGCTGCATCTCCCTTATATACCCTGACGGTAAGGGTCTGTCCCGCAACCATGCCTGCCTCGGTCAGCTTTGAACCCGAGGTGAGCTTTTTGCTGCCGATATCGGAACCGGTAACAAACTGTGCCGAAGCCAGCTCGCTGACCGTCAGCTCGTATGAACCCGTAGAAGCGGTCGAAGCGGTAGCCGTAGCCTTATCGCTGTTGGAGGAAGTCGCCGTCTTTGCAAGATATGTACCTTCCAGCTTTAATGAAGAAAGCTTTTCCGTATAGAGGGCATAGACCTTCGTATTGAGAGCTTCCCACTTTTCTTTTTTCCAGGAGAGCTTCTCCTGACTCTGCTCGAGCGAAGTCTTTTTCATCGACTGCGCCGACATCATTTCTTTTATGATGGCATCGGTATCAAGTCCCGATATCATTCCGCTCATTCTGATAGGCATATTGGCTTACCTCCGTTCTATGGCCGTCCCGTTTTGGCAACACTTAATAAAACCACCGCAGTTTTCTCTGCGCCGGATGATGCTGCTTCGCACGGAGACAGATTATCTTCTCTCGTCAACCATGATACCCGCGAGTTCCCACATCTTGCTGATCATCTCAAGGGTCTCCTCGGAAGGGATCTCCTTGATGACCTCGCTGGTCTCCGCATCCATGATCTTAACCGCGATGCTGTGTGTCTCCTCATGATAAGAGAACTGTGCGTTTGTGTGGCCGAAATACGCCTTTTTGTTTGCAGCGTTGATAGCCTTCTGGATCTCCTCCTTAGAGGGCTGAGGCTGTGCCTGCTGCTGCGATGACTTGCCCTGCTCCGCTGCGGGTGCAGGTGCCGCATTTACGGGAACCGAACTTACATCCACTGCAGGAGCGGCATGTACTTCAGCTACCGGCTTGCTCTGCGGCTGAAAGCTTACATTGTTTAATGCATCCATTCCCATAAGTAACCTCCTTGTTGTGTATAAATCTGTCGTCTGTCCTTAGCCGACATTATGTGTCTACTCCTTTTATCGGCACGTTCATGAAAAAAATTAACCGCGAAATCACATTTTTTATGATTTCGCGGCTAAAAATTTTTAAAACTTGAAAAGTTCCTTGATCGCCTCGGGCGACTGCTCCTGCTCTACGGCCTTTTTATTCTCTTCCTCGATCTGGAGGAAAATCTCCTTACGGAAGATCGGCACGTTCTTGGGAGCGTTGATCCCGATCTTGACCTGATCGCCGCGGATCTCGAGGATGCTGATCTCGATATCGTTGCCGATCATGATCGCTTCGTTTGATTTACGTGATAATGCAAGCATCAGTTTTCCTCCTTCCCGGCACGTGCTGCCTCGAGGATGTCATAGATCTTAAACTTGATCTCATAGTCGGGATTCTCGGCTACGACCTGTATGCCCTTCATGCTCTCGGTGTTGATGATGATGGGAGCTTTCATATTGGTGGTCATGGCCTTGAGATCCGAAGGTACGGTCATGGTAACGAGCACGCTGATATTGTTCTCATTCCAGTCCCCAAGCACATCCAGAACACCGTCTTCCACGATGGGATCGTAATCGGGCTTAACAAGAGTAGGGATGATAACGGGCAATGCCAGTCCCGGCTCCTCTACGCTCTGCAGCCACTTGATCGCAGTGCTCTCACCTGTCTCCGAATCGTACATAAGCGCATACTTTGTGTACTCTTCAAAACCGAACAGGCCCTTTTCGAAGGTGATCACCTTTGAATCATCCAGATCGATCTCGCCATAGTATCTTGTCTTAACTTTCATGTTCTCATCCTCCATGATGAAATATTGTCATCGAGCGATCCCCCTCGGGCATCCCTCGTGGTTGCTCATTTTACAGGAAATCAAGCAGTGTGTTTTTCACTACCTTTGCCGCTGCCGAAAGTGACGCATTGTATATCGTGTTCATCGCGTTGTAATTAACGACGGTCTCCACAATGTCGGCGTCCTCGTTCTGCGAGAGCAGATCCGTGAATTCGGTCTGCTGCGTCGAAAGACGGTTTTCGGTGAGTTCCAGACGGTTGTGACGGGTTCCGATATCGGCAACCGCCACATTTACACGGTCCTCTTCGATCTCCATGCTGGTAAGGCCTCTCGAGTAGGCCGCGCGCATGATATTGTCCTTCAGGTCCTTCTCGGTCTTTAATACGTCGAGGATCTGGTTCAGCTTGGTCACCTGCTCTTCGGTAAGAGTGTCTGCCTGGAGCTTTCTCTGTATGTCCTCGATCTTGTCCTGGACTGCCTGAACATCGCTGACTGCCTTGATTATATCGTCAACGGTGCGTCCGAGCGCATGTGCGAACGCTTCTCTGCCCTGAACGTTGATCTTTAGCTTCTGGTTGAAGGTAACCTCAAAGGAGATCGGCTGGTCCTGAACCTCGTAATGGATCGACTTTTCTTCACGCTCGTCCTCGTCCTCGATCGTCATGTCCCTGGTCGTGCACTCGAAATAGTGCTCGGGACGGAGCTCGTTCTTCAGGAAATCCTGCTTCTGATAGGTGAGCTGGAAATCGGCGTCGCGCCACATCTCGTAGTATTTGCTGCCGAGGATGATCTCGCCTGTGTCCTCGATGTAATTGATCTCGTCCTCTGCGGGGTTGTAAGCCGAAGGGTCTGTCGAAGGCAGCACGTTCATATCGGCGTCGGTCAGTTCGTCGCTGTACTGAAGCTCTCCGTCGGAATCATATACATAATTGCCGTCCGCGTCCTTCTCCGGGATCTTGAGCGAGAGCCCGCCGCCCTGCTCCACGGTATAGAGATTGTCATAGGCCATGCGGAGACGGTAAACGGTGATCTCGCTGGGTC
>JAGCSS010000054.1 GCA_017964055.1 Lachnospiraceae bacterium | reverse complement strand
GTCGGGAGCACGTCCGTCATGCTTCTGGCCCGATGCCAGAGGTCCTCCGATCTGCATGAGGAAAACTGCTCGTTTAAGCCTCGCGATCTGATTCTCGCGTTCCTTCGGAGTATCGTTCGGATACATGTTCTCGAGCTCCTGCGTGGTAACGAAGGTGATCTCGTCGGGCAGTATCTCTCCGATGAAGGGATACTCGTCCGCGATATAATGCTCGGTATCCTTTAATGCCTGGAATATGCGGCGTACGACAGATTTGAGCGTTTCAACATTGCGCTCGTCCTTTAAGATGACCTTCTCCCAGTCCCACTGATCGACGTAGATCGAGTGAAGATTGTCGAGCTCCTCATCGCGTCTGATAGCGGTCATATCGGTGTACAGGCCCTCGCCGTAGCCGAAGCCGTAAACCTTAAGCGCCATCCTCTTCCATTTTGCGAGTGAATGAACGACCTCAACGGTCTTGCCGCCGAGATCCTGGATATCGAAGCCTACGGGACGCTCAACGCCGTTCAGATTGTCGTTAAGGCCCGACTCGGGGGTAACGAACAAAGGCGCGGAAACACGTGTCAGATTGAGCTGTTTCGCGAGCTGTCTCTCGAAATGATCCTTGATATACTTGATAGCGTGCTGGGTCTCCTTGATATCGAGTCCCGAGCTGTAATCGCTGGGAATGGTCAGTTTAGCCATATTTATCCCTTACCTTCCTGTGCCCTCCCGGCACATTGCTGCTTAGCAGTTACTATTTGCAATTCTGTACTAAGACACTCGTAAACCATTCAGCTCTGCTGAATGCCGCCGCTTCGCGGCTTTTGTTTACTTTTCATATGATTGCACAAATGCGGCGTTCATGCAAGATTTTTTTGCGGAGATTTTGCGATCAGATCCGCTAGCGTCGAAGTATCGGTCAGCTCGGAGAGGTGCGAGTTTCTGAGTCTTCTGTCAGCGGACACGTCCTCTCCGATCCAGTCGGGCTTTACAAAACGCGCAGCCGCGTCCAGGCTCGGGAACTCAACCTCCGTATAAACGAGTCCGTCCAGATGCCCGTGAAATACGTCGAGTTCGGCTTTGAGCATTTTGTCCGCGTCCTCGGCACTCACTCCGGGGCAGCATTCGCCGCATGTGCCCAACGGTATCAGATAGCGTGTCTTTGAAAGAGGCGGGAAATCGAGCTTTTCCTTAAGATGAAGGTAGGCCTCCGCATCCAGCTCCGCCTCGATCTCGGTATTTACGATCGTACCGTCGGCCGCGGGCTTATCAGACTTCTTTTTATAGGTCAGGATATAGTCGTCATTGCTCTTTCTGATGCGCAGCGTCGGGCTCGTGCAGAGATATCCCTGCTCTATCTCTCTCTTTTCGCAGCTGTCGAGGTTCTCCGGGAACCTGACCAGCAATAGTTTTTTCTCTATCTCCATGCTGTTGACGAATGCTCCTTCCGTGCTATGATGTTACTGTATTTATATACTATTTTACATTTCGGATACGCCGTTTTCAATAAGGATCGTGAAAGAAAAGGTCGGGAAAGGAGGTCTGTGATGGAAGAGAATAACGCTTACGACGAAGTGCGGACAGCACTGTATTCGCTGAGCAATGAAAACTGGCCCGCGGGCCTCGTTGACATAACCGAACGTCTCGTGATACGCGAGTTCAGACCGGACGAAGCGGAGCTGTGCCGGGAAATGTACCGAGAATGCGGCTCCTTCATGTCGGGTGATAACCCCGCAGGTCTTTCTCAGGAAGAATTCCTTGAATTCCACCGTTCTTACATAAAATACCAGTACGGCTTTTACGGCTACGGCAACTTCGGGATATTTTTAAAGGCCCCGGACTGCCGCAGCATCGAAGAATGCATACGGAGCTCCGGGACCTGTATAGGCATGGTCGGTCTGATCAACGGCTCGGCCTCTCAGACCGGTGAATTAAGCTACGCGATACTGCCTCCCTATCGGAGACTCGGCTATGCTTCGGAAGCCTGCGCCGCAGTTCTCGAATACGGCCGCGAGTGCGGGTTTGAGCAGTTTGAGGCAAGGATCTCACCCGATAATACCGCATCCACGGCACTGGCCGAAAAACTCGGAATAAAGATCATCCGTTAGCTTCCGATGCGCTGTGTGCCGTATGCGTGATGCGGATATCGGTTATGGCGCACTGATCGCCGGTGATGGCCAGATATACGTCCTTTGTGCCGTCGTTTATGGTCGATACGCTGTTTATCTCCACTCCGAAGCTCTCGGTCTGCATCATGATCCTGTTGTCTTCCCTGAGTATCCTGAGTGTGCAGTCCAGACCCTGCTTGTTCTTGTCCATCCAGGCATTCCAGCCTTCGAAGTCTTCGGTCTGTTCAACCGTAACCGCATTGTCCACATCTTCTTCGGATTCCCAGTTCTCTCCGTCCAGCTTGAGCAGCAGGAACTCACGGAAATTCTCTCCGTCGGGCTGTCCGTTATCCGATGTAAAAATGCTGAAATACGGACAATGCCATACCAGTCGCGCCGTCGGGTAACTGAGCGAATGGAAGGTCACCGTCATACTGCCGCTGATAGGTATGCCCTGCGTTGACGCAAGTCTGGGGCCGTCCACCTCCAGATTGGGTATATCTCCCTGAGGACAGTCTTTGATATAGCTGAGCTCATCCGCGATGCGGGGAAGCGCGTCACTGTCCGTCTCATCGTCATCCACTTCGACTGTGATATTGCTGAGATCTACATGGTCTCCGCTCAGCGATATGAATGCGTACCGTGAAGTATCGGGCAGTGCCAGGATCACGCCGTATTTCGCCTTCCGGCAGGATACCGTGATGAGCACATGGTCTCTGTTTCGTACCGCCTCTACCCTGCAGTGGCGCAGGCCTCCGGCATTGTTTGCGCCGTCATCCCCGCTTTCGGCTTCGGCTATAAAGCTCCTGACCTCGCTCTTTCTGATATTGCCTTCGGTCACATGTCCGTCCAGCCTGATCCTGGCGTATTCCAGATACATCAGGTCCTTATTGTTTTCCTGTCCGGGGTGCACATTACCGTCGAGCGAATCATAAACGATCAGTACGGGCAGACTCTCCTCCGCCGGAGCGGTACCGTCAGGTCTGCCGTAAAAAATGATCTTGGTCCTTTTCTTTGTTATGGCTATGCCGCCGGTACAGCCGTTATATACGGACTCACAGTGAACATCGCCGGAAGAGATCGCGTTCGCTCCGGAGATGCTCTCCTTCATTTTGTATTCGGTGTCCAGATCTATCAGGCGTATCATTTTCTTTGCGTAATAAGGATCGAACTGAGTGCCGGTTCCCTTGACCAGTTCCTCTCTTACGACATGCTGTGCGATCGCGTCGCGGTAGCTTCGGTTGGATGTCATCGCGTCATACGCGTCCGCAACGGCGATTATCCTGGCTATCTCGGGGATCATCTCAGCTTTAAGCCCGTCGGGATAACCCTTGCCGTTATAGCGTTCATGATGATAATGCGCGCCGATGCTGAGCCAGGGGTGATCGCTGATCGTTGAGAGGATCTGGCTTCCGATGACCGGATGCTGCTTTATCTGCTCGTATTCTTCGTTCGTGAGTCTGCCCTTTTTGGTAAGGATCTCGATCGGAACTCCTATTTTGCCTACATCGTGCAGAAGCGCGGTAAAATATATCTTTTCGCATTCCTCACGGCTCTTGCCCGCAGACTCGGCCAGTTTCCTCGAGTATTCGGCCACGCGGCGCGAATGTCCGTTGGGATATGTGTCTTTTGCGTCTATCTCGCCGGCTAAGGCTTCCATGACCTCTATCGTGAGGTTTCTCATCTTGCCGCCTGTCGTTTCCACCTCTTCAACATAATCGTCGAGCTTCTTTTTCAGCTCCTGAC
>JAGCSS010000053.1 GCA_017964055.1 Lachnospiraceae bacterium | reverse complement strand
TTGAGCTTTATGATATCGCCGCGCTGGATATTGATGAAATCGTTGAGCGATATCGTGCTCCTTCCGAGTTCTGCCCGGATCGGGATCCTGGCCTTTGCGATCGCAACCTCCAGCTGGTCCTTGTAAGCGAAGGAATCGGTGGCTTTTACGGTCGAATACCAGTATTTCGTGTTCAGTTTGTCTATTACGGGTTCAAGTACCTCGTAAGGCAGACATATGTTGATCATACCCTCGATATTGCCGATCTTCATGTTCATGGTCACGATCGACGCCATCTCACTGGGCGATATGATCTGCGCAAACTGTGAGTTTGTCTCTATCCTCTGAAGTCTGGGCTCCAGATGTACTACGTTGAACCAGGGCTCTACGAGCAGGTTCGTGACTACGGTAAATATCCTTTCGATGATGACCAGCTCGATCTCGGAGAAATCTCTCGATTTCTCGAGCGGATTACCGTTTCCGCCGAGCATCCTGTCTATTATCGCGTAACCGATGTTGTCGGCGATCTCTATGATGATATTGCCCTCAAGAGGCGAAAAATCAACTATTCCCAGCAGAACAGGATTCGAGAGCGCGTTAGTAAACTCCGAATATATCTGTGCTTCGGAATTTATCACCTCGACCTGTACGTTCTTTCGCAGATAAACCGGGAGGGATGTCGACAAAAGACGGCTGTAATGCTCGAAAATGATCTCGAGCGTCCTTAAATGTTCCTTGGAGAACTTCGAAGGTCTGTTGAAATCATAGTTCTTGACGACCTTGTCGTTCGCCGTTTCTTTCATCTCATCCGCATCCAGCTCACCGCTGCTCAACGCGGCCAGAAGGTTATCTATTTCGCTTTGGGATAAGACATCACCCATAGCTGTACCTCCTCGCAGTTGTTACATTAAGCGGCTATGTTGCTCGCGGATCCGGGGACGGAAAACATCCCCTTCATTTAATTCTAACTTACTTCAATGGATAGTCAACACAAAATAGCGATCATATTACTGGAATACATAGCTGAATGTGATATCCACGATCATCTTTGAATTAAACAGCGTCTGAATGTCGGTAAGTATCTTTGACTTTACCTGCTCGTAGCATTCCGTCGTCAGCAGCTGCTCCTTGGTATACTTCGAAGTCTCGAGAACAAAGTATGACTCGATGTCGCGCTGCATGGCTGCAACTTTGGGTCCGAGCTCCTTATAGTCTTCATCCTTCGTGTTGATCGTAAGGCTGCCGCCCTTGATCAGAGCATAATGGGACTGTCCGTCCTCACCTGCCTGAAGGTTCGTGGTCAGCTCATCGATAGGGAACTTCTCAACATCCTTGATGCTGTATTCGACGTTGATATCCACAGGGAGCGGGGACTCCAGCTCCAGATCGATGATCTGCATGATCTTGGTTATCAGTTCATCGGTCCTCTTTGCATTCGGAAGTACCGTAAAGATCATATATGCGGTGAGCGTAAGATTGACCACCAGCACGAGCAGTATCAGTACCGCCAGCATGTTTTTCTTCATTTTGCAAAAGGCTCCTTTCTCTTCGCTTCAGGCATTCGCAGTCTGCTTCGCAGTCCTGCTTGCCTTTCATCTCGTTTCAGGCATTCGCAGTTCTGCTTGCCTTTCACTTAATCCGAATTATATGAATTGTAGATCCTTATCTCTATTCTCCTGTTGCGGGCACGTCCCTCAGCCGTGGAATTCGAAGCAACGGGGTCGTTCTCGCCGCGTCCGGTCCAGCTCAGGCGCTTAACGTCGATATTCTTTTCCTGTACCAGATAGTGAGCCGCGCTGATCGCACGTGCCGAGGAAAGGATATCGTTATCCGCATAGACCGCCGACTTCATCGGAACATTGTCGGTGTGGCCGACTACTTCGATGTTGTGGTCGGGGTAAACCCTTAAGATGTCGCCGACCTTTGACAGCAGGGGCAGGCAGGAATCCTGAAGATTAGCGCTGCCGGATTCGAACAGCATCGAGCCGGACAATGTGATCTGAACATACTGTCCGCTGCCGTCCATAGAAACCTCGAGCATATTGCCTATATTGTAGCGCTCGGTAAGCTCCGAAACGCTGTCAAGTATCTCTTCGGTCTCGGCTTTTCCGAGTGCCGCAAGTTTTTCCTGAAGAGTTTTTCCGCCGACCTCCTGATCCTGGGCGGTACCGCCCTCCTGATCTTCCTGTTTCTTGCCTCCGCTCTCGGGGTCGTCGTTGGCGCCGCCCTGATTATCGCCCTCGTTTCCGGGGTTCGAGGTGTCGCGCTGGTCATCGCCCTTATCCTCGGCGGTCTGACCCATGGAGGTATAATATTCGTCAAGATTCGACAGCTGCGAGGTACCGATGCCGACCAGGGTTCCGTGTCCGATCGAGGTACTGCCCGAGTTGAAAATGCTGAAGGCGCTGGTCATGGAAGCTACAACCTGCTCCCATTTGTTCGCGTCTACACTCGACATAGCGAATAGAAGAACGAAGAAGCAAAGCAGGAGGTTCATCAGATCGGAGAATGTCGCCATCCACGCGGGTGCGCCGCCGCCGCCGGATTCTTCCTGTTTTTTCTTAGCCATTACTGTTCACCACCTTGACCCTGAGACATAGCGCTCGCCTTCTCGGGCGAGAGGAATGACTTGAGCTTCTCTTCGATAACGCGGGGGTTTTCGCCGGCCTGTATCGAGAGAAGACCTTCAACGATGATCTCCTTGAGCGAGATCTCGGCAGCATCGTTAGCCTTGAGCTTTGAGGAAACGGGTGTGCATATCCAGTTCGCAAGAACCGAGCCGTAGAATGTCGTGATCAGGGCTACGGCCATGTTAGGACCTACGGCATTGATATCCGAAAGGTCACGGAGCATGTTTACAAGTCCGATCAGTGTACCGATCATACCCCAGGCAGGACCGGCCGCACCGAGCGCCTCCCAGAAACCTATACTGCCCTTATGACGTGATGAAACGCAGGAAAGCTCGGTCTCCATGATCGAGCGAACGAGCTCGGGATCGGTACCGTCGACGATGAGCATGAGTCCCTTTTTGAGGAATGCGTCATCGATGCCGTTTGCCGCCTCTTCGAGCGCCAGAAGACCTTCCTTACGCGCTACGTTAGAAAGGTTGATGATCGATTTGATGGTCTCCTCTTCATTAACGTCGACCTTGTTGAAGGTCAGCTTAATGGTCTTGAGATTGCCGATGAATTCGGGAATACTGCCCTGCGTCGCCATGGTCGCCATGAAAGCGCCGCCGAATGTGATAAGAACCGAAGGAAGGTCAACGAATCCGCTCAGCGCGGACACACCGCCCTGAAGGATACCGAAGATCATCAGCGCGAACGCCGCGGCGAGACCTATCAATGTAGCTAAATCCAAAGTAAATGCACCACCTATCCGACAAAAAATGTATCAAGCAACAATATGAATATCAAAAGACGAAGATAAAGTACATAATCACGAAAATTTGGGATATTTATTCGTCACAATTTCGGTTCAAAATATCCCTCTTATACGATTTTACTAGACTTTTCACCTTTTGTCTACTTTCTTTGACAATAATTTTTCTGCCCGTAGTAAGCGTTATCACGGTGTCGGGGACCTCATCCACGACCTCTATGATCTCGGCATTTACGGTGATCTGTTTGCCCGAAAGCAAAGTCACATCGATCATGTAAGATCTCCTTCCGAAATATGCTCCTAAAGCCCTGAAAGCACACTTTTCGTGAATGCTCAGGGCTTGAAAGTTCCCGCGCCGGCGGCCCCCGGAAAGGACCGCCTTACGCGTTATATTATTTACCTCTTAAGATTGATCAGTTCCTCAAGCAGTGTATCGGAAACCGTGATGGTTCTGGAGTTTGCCTGGAAACCGCGCTGTGTGGTGATCATCTGTGTGAATTCGGTCGAAAGGTCAACGTTTGACATTTCGAGAACGCCGGTATTCATCTTGCCGCCGTTGGAGGAGAT
>JAGCSS010000052.1 GCA_017964055.1 Lachnospiraceae bacterium | reverse complement strand
CCTCTTCGGTGTTTATGAACTGCTGGTCGTGCTCGCTGTCCATAAAGCACTGCTCCACTATGATGCCGGGAATATCCCTCGCAGCGCAGTGACGGTTGATCGCATAATAATCGTATGCTATGCCGTCCGGATCGAACATATCGTTGCTCTTTCGCGGTCCTACCGAACGTCTCTTAAGTCCGAGAGCCACGAGCTCATCCATGATGCACTCTCCGAGCTCAGAAGTCTGGTCGTGCACATTGGAACGCCTCGATATCCAGATCTCGGTTCCGCTGAGCGTATGGGCATCCGTTGCGTTGAAATGAACGCTCACGAGGCAGTCCGCGTTTACCTGTCTGCCCAGATCGCAGCGCATCTCCAGATCTTTTTTCTTGTCCCTGTCCATGATGGTGTCATCTTCTCTGGTCAGGTACACATCGATATCGATATAATTCTCCAGCAAATACTCTTTAGCGTACAGGGAAACCTTCAGCGTGATGTCCTTTTCCTGGAGCCCGGCGTAGCAGGCGCCGCTGTCATATCCGCCGTGTCCGGGATCTATGACCACGACATGCTTGGGGAGATCGGGAGTAGGTGTAGGCTCCGGAGTAGGCGTAGGTTCGGGTGTAGGTGTGGGTGAGGGCGTAGGCTCTGGGGTGGGCTGCGGAGTCGCTGCCCCGGCATTGTCAGCGATGCCTGAGCCTGCCGGCTGTCCGGCATCCGTACGCGTGCTGTCCGTTACACCGTTATCCGCATTTTTGTCTTTCATACAGCTGGACAGGGCAAATATCGCGGCGATCAGCATCAATACCGCGAAGCTCCCTATCAATATCTTTTTCATGTTCTTAAAATCTCCGTTCAGATCACATTTGGGCTGCTTAAAATGCAGACCCACATTGAATAAATTTACTGCTTTGAAAAATATAAGTCAATACCGTCGGCAATGCCGACTACGAGTTTTCTGCGGTAATCCGCGGTAGCCATAAGCTTATCCTCGGCCTCGTTCGACATGTATCCCATCTCCACGATGCTCACCGGAACCTCACTCCAGTTGATGCCCGTCATGTTGTCGACCTCACTCACATAGCGCATATGCGCTCCCGTACGCTCAACCATGGCAGTGAGCAGCGACTCCGAGAGCTGGCGGCTCTTTGCGTACAGCCCTGCATTATATGGGTTGGACGAAGTCATGCAGATCGTCTCGATGCCGTGCGCGTCCGTGTTTGAGCTGCTGTTCGCATGTACCCTGACAAACGCGTCGACATTTGCGTCGTTTGCGATCTTCGCTCTTTCAACGTTTGAGATATCCACCTCGTTGGTCGTGCGCGTCATGATAACGGTATAGCCTCTCTCTTCCAGCTCTGTCTTTAACGCAAGCGAGATATCGAGGTTAAACTGATACTCCGATATGCCGGTCGTATTGCCTGCGGTTCCCGAGGAAACCTTGGTCTTCATCTCCGATGAGCCCGGTCCTACGGGTTCGGTATCGTAATTGCCCTTAAGCTGATGTCCGGGGTCGATGCAGACCGTCCTGCCCGCTCCGGCTCCGTAATATGATGCCTTATCTAAGACGGCGGAGGTGCCGCCATTCGCCACCTCCGTGTTATCGTCATTATTATGGTTTGCTTCGGGTTCTCCTTCTTCGGGTTCGGGCTCGACTACCGTATCGATCGAATCAACGGCGCGGATGATCAGTCTGGTCGCGATATAGCACTCCTGACCGTCGTAAATGACCCTGGTCCATTCCTCGTTATAGCCTGTTCTCTCAAGTCTCTTGCCCGTCTCGAGGTGAGCCACCTTTTCGGTATCGGTGGACGCGCCGAGTCTTAAGTTGACTCCGTCCTTTGTATCGACATAATCCGCCTTGGGCTCGAACTTAAAGCCGAAAGTCAGGTCGGATATGGGTGTGGGTGTCGCAGGCGCGGTCGTGGGCGTGGGAGCCTGTGTAGGAGCCTCTGTGGGCGCCTGTGTGGGATCTGCGGGTGCGGTGGGCACGTCTGTGTTTACGGGGTCCTCTGCGCCTGCCGTGGGGTCATTCTGCGCGGTCTGCGTAGGTGCCGCAGGCTCGTCCGTCGGCTTTGAGGCCGCCTCTGTGGGCTTGTTCTCTCCGCTTCCGCTGTCATTGTTCAGTCCGGTAAGGATCAGCACACCTACCAGTATAAGTATCAGCACACCCAATACATAGGGCATGATGCTCAAAAGCTTTGTTCTGTTCATTGTTAATTCTCCTTATTTACTGAGGTATGCCTTTTGTTCGGGCGTGAGCACATCGATATGCTTGCCCAGGAATTCGAGCTTACGCAGCGCGACCGCGTCGTCGATCTCCTTCGGAACCTTGATCAGCTTTTCGCCGATCTGTCCCTCATGCTCAACCAGATACTTGGCGCTGAGAGCCTGTATCGCAAAGCTCATGTCCATGATCTCTGCGGGATGACCGTCGCCTGCGGCAAGATTTACGAGTCTTCCCTCGGCGAGGATGTATATCCAGTTTCCGTTTTCCAGCTTATAGCCCATGATATTATTGCGCATGGGCGCGCTCTCTACCGCCATCTCCTTAAGGCCGGCAACATCGACCTCCACGTCGAAATGCCCGGCGTTGCAGCAGATCGCTCCGTTCTTCATCTTCAGGAAATCGCTCCTGCGGACAACATTGTCGCAGCCCGTGACGGTAACAAAGAAATCTCCCTTTGTTGCCGCCTCGGCCATCGGCATAACGTCAAAGCCGTCCATAACGGCCTCTATAGCCTTGATCGGGTCAACCTCGGTCACGATAACCTCGGCGCCCAGACCCTTTGCCCTCATCGCAACGCCCTTGCCGCACCATCCGTAGCCTGCCACAACGACAACCTTGCCGCATACGATCAGGTTCGTGGTCCTGTTGATGCCGTCCCATACGGACTGCCCGGTGCCGTAGCGGTTATCGAAAAGGTGCTTGCAGTCGGCATCATTAACGAGTACCATCGGGAACTCGAGCGTACCCGCCTTGGCCATCGCCCTGAGCCTGATGATGCCCGTCGTGGTCTCCTCGCATCCGCCGATCACGTATTTCAGTCTGTCGCGGTGCCTGGTGTGCAGCGCGTTAACGAGGTCTCCGCCGTCATCGATGATGATCTGGCAGTTGTTCTCGAGAACGTGGTCGATATGAGTGTTGTATTCCTCCTCGGTCGTTCCGTGCCATGCGTGTACTTCGATGCCGGCCTCAACGAGCGCCGCAGCCACATCATCCTGTGTGGAGAGCGGATTCGAACCGGTCACGAACAGCTCAGCGCCGCCTGCCGCGATAACCTTGCACAGATATGCGGTCTTTGCCTCAAGATGGATAGAGAGGGCCACTCTCTTACCCGCAAAAGGCTTTGTTGCCGCAAACTCTTCCTCAAGCCCGCGCAGCAGCGGACAATTACGCTTAACCCATTCTATCTTCCTCGCTCCGGAAGGTGCCAGGGAGATATCTCTGATCTCAGCATTCATTCAAAATCCTCCGATCGTCATTTGCCTGCTTTTTTCTGTCTTATTATTTCCATATAGCGTTCCCCGATCTTTTTCATCTCGAAGTAAACGCGTTCCTCATCTATGGTCGTGAGTACTTTGTGCTCCATTAAAATCTTACCATTTACAATTACGGTGTCAACCTCTGATCCGTTCGCGGAGTAAATTAATGCGGAAATAAGGTTGTTGTTGGGCTGCAGCTGGGGCACCTTAAGATCGATGATCGCAATATCTGCCTTATAGCCCTCGCGCAGTTCTCCGAGCTCCCCTGCGCGTCCTAAAGCCGCCGCTCCGCCGAGTGTAGCGAATCTGATCACATCCTCCGCGGAAACCGCGGTCGCCTCTTTAAGGAGTCCCTTATGGATCATGGCCTCGAAGGTCATCTCCCTGAACATGTTGAGCGTATTGTTGCTGGCCGCTCCGTCGGTGCCGATACAGATATTCAGCCCCGCATCGAGCATTTTGGGCACTGGTGAAAAGCCGTTGGCAAGCTTTGCGTTGCTGAACGGATTGATCGCTACATTAACATTTTTGGCCTTGAGGATGTCATAGTCGCCGTCCTCAAGATATACGCAGTGCGCCGCAATGCTGTGAACATCGAATACACCCATGCTGTCGACGTACTCAACGGGAGTCATGTTGTACTTCTCGCGGCACATATTTACTTCGGTCTGTCCCTCAGCAACGTGCATATTGAGCCCGAGACCGCGTTCCTTCGCTATCTCTACCACATGCTTTAAGAAATCACCGCTGCAGGAATAGGGCGCGTGCGGTCCGAGCATCGCAAAACGCAGGTCGCCGTCGCACCAGGTCTCGAGATCGTGCAGGGCCTCGTTCACGCGGCGCATACCGCCTTCATCGTTGTATTCGCTGCCTACGATGCCCCTTGTAAAGCAGGCGCGCAGACCGCTCTCCTTTGCCGCCCTCGCGTTTACGTCGGGATATATATACATATCCACATATGAGGTGGTTCCGGTCCTGATCATCTCCATATTTGCGAGGAGCGTTCCGTAATAGCTCTCCTCGGGAGTCATGGCATCCTCCAGAGGCTCGATCGTATCGAAGAGCCACGCGGTAAAAGGCACGTCGTCCGCGATATTTCTGAACATCGTCATGTACGCGTGTGTGTGCGCGTTGATGAGTCCCGGGATCGCAAGCCTGTCCTTTCCGTCGATGACCTTGTCCGCTTTCGGCGCGTCCTGCGCCTTAAGGGTCGTATCGATCTTGAATATGCGGTCATCCTTTATGTAAATGTCCGCATCCCTTATCACGGCCTTTTTGTTTTCATACATTAAAGCCTTAATGTTTTCAAGCTTAATGACCATCCGTCAGTTCTCCTTTCTGACCACGCTTCAGCAACTTTTTCTGCAAATTTTCTCGCATTTTATGTAGTTTCACGAATATATTAACAAATTGTTCACAAATGGGTCATTCTTTGCTCATATTTAGCATGTATAATGAACTCATCAAAACAAAACAGTACCGACGAGGTACTCCCTAATACGACATACAGATAATTTTTTTCATAAAACAAAGCCCGGTAGTAACCCTCCCCCTCTATCGGGCTTCTCCTCTGCCCAAAAACAGGTCATCGAACAGTTTTTTGACCGTTACATAGTCCAAAGCACCGGCCGCCTCTATGGCGGCTTCTGTTTTTCTGCGGGCATCTCCGCAAAAAGCGTCCTTCAGCAGATTTAAGCCCTCCAGAACATAGTCTATCTCGAATCTGTCGATCGCGGCCGCGGTATATTCGCGGACCTCTTCTATCTCATCGTCGGTCAGGGGATGAACGGGCGCTGAATAGTCGACCTCGGGCCCTGTCTCCTCAAGCGACTTAATATACCCCTCGATCGCGTCGTCGAGCTGCAGGATGGCGGTCATCGTATGTGAAATGTACTCGGTAACGCTCTCCTGATGCCCCGCGGTAAATGAAGGTATCGTATTCTTTATCTCGGCATCGTTCAGAAGATCGGTCGCCCATACCTCTATGCGTTCGGAAACCATAGTCAGTTCCTCAAAACCGATATTCGAAAAGACGATCTTAAGGCAATGAGAGGCGTGCTTGAGCAGCGTGGGATCGCCGGTCTTTAAATAATCGCTGAGCTCACGCATATAATCACGGATATCTCCCGACGCGGCCTTGACCAGCCGGATATAGTTCCTGGCTATCCCGCCCGCGTTCATAAGACCCTTCATTACATTAAGTCCCGATACCATCGACATGAATGACTTCATGCGCTCGGCTTCGCTGTCCACGCTGTAGGTGCGGGCTCCGTCGTCGGCGCCCCCCAGCAGCAGTCCTTCTTCGATCTTATATGAACCCTCGGGAACGTGGCTGCGTATGATCCTGATCAGCTCGGAGATCCTCGGAGGCTTCGCGATCATGCCGTTGGCTCCCGCCGCGACAAACGCCTCCGCAACGCCGCCTTCCCTGTCCTCACTCATCGCATAGACGGGAACGCTGCTGAACTCGCGGATCCTGCGCGTTGCCTCGACTCCGTTCATCTCAGGCATGATGTAATCCATCAGCACGAATGCGTAATTGTTCTCGCGTATCATCCTGATGGCCTCTGTGCCCGATACGGCTATGCTTGCCTCGAGTTCGAAGGAATTAAGCTTCTCGACCGAGATAGTCGCGTTCACATCGTTGTCATCCACTACCAATGCCTTGTATTTCTCAGTCACTGCAGCCTCCACTCAGATAATCGATCAGATGAAAATTCTCGTTTTTGTGGGCAAGGAAAAGTGTTCCGATATTCCTGCCCTCCACTATGTCATATATGACTTCCAGGTTCTCGCTGGACGCGATCACCATGTCCGCTCCGGAATCGTTCGCGATACGTGCCGCGGATATCTTTGTGAACATACCGCCGCTTCCCACATCCGTACCGACTCCTTTGCCCATCGCGATGATGCCGTCATCGATATATTCGACCGTATCTATGAATCTCGCATCGGGATTCTTCCTGGGATCGTCGGTGTACAGTCCGTCGATATCGGACAGCAGGATCAGCAGATCCGCGCCGACCAGCGCGGCTACGATCGCGGAAAGCGTATCGTTGTCGCCGAATTCGATCTCATCGGTCGAAACGGTATCGTTCTCATTGACTACAGGGATCACATGGAGCTTTAAGAGCTCGCTGAACGTATTCCTGGCATTATGCCTGCTCTTGTCAACGATCATCGTATTCTTGGTCATCAGGACCTGCGCGACCTTAATGCCGTACTCGGCGAACAGACGCTGATATATAGTCATGAGACTCGCCTGTCCGACCGCGGCGCAGGCCTGCTTGAGCTCCTTTGTCGACGGCTTTCCTGTAAGGCCTATGAGATTGCGTCCCACGGCAATGGCTCCCGAGGAAACCAGGATGACCTCCTTGCCCGTATTCTCCAGGTCCGTCAGTATCCTGACCAGCTTCTCTATGCGGGCCAGCGCGGGCTTGCCCGTCTTAGGATGCGTGATCGAGGAAGAGCCGATCTTTACAACGACCCTCTTTTTATCCTTCAAATATTCTCTGTTCATCTCAAACGCCCTTCTGCAGCTCTTCGCCGCGCTTGTAGCAGGCATCCGTAGCCTTGAACAGGGCATTCCTGAGTCCGGCCTCCTCAAGTGCCTCCACAGCCGCGATGGTGGTGCCTCCGGGCGAGCATACATTGTCCTTTAACTTACCGGGATGCTCTCCTGTCTCGAGGACCATCTTAGCCGAACCGAGCACTGTCTGAGCGGCCAGCCTGTACGCCATATCGCGCGGGATTCCGTATTTGACCACGCTGTCCGCAAGCGCCTCTATAAACATATAAACGTATGCGGGAGAGCTGCCGTTTGCGCAGATCGCCGCATTCATCAGCTTTTCCGGAATGATCTCGTATCTGCCGACCGCGCCGAAGAGATTGGTCACGTCGAGCTTCTGGGCAGCATCGCATCCGCCCGCATAATCCGTAAAGCAGATGCAGCTCATGCCCTCACCTACCATCGCGGGCGTATTGGGCATGATCCTTACGATCCTGACATCCTGTGAAATGCTGCTATGCAGGCGCTCGCAGGTGACTCCGGCCGCGATGGATATCACGGTCTTGCCTGCGATATCCGCCCTGTTCAGATCCTCAAACACCTTATCGATCATCTGAGGCTTAACGCATATCACGATATTTTCGCTCTCTTCAGCCAGAGCGACGGTATCCCTGCTGTAGTCGATCCCCGATCTGGCCTTTACTTTCTCGTTTTCCTCCGCAAAAGGGGTCGAAAATGTTACGTTCTCTTTGCCAACCAGTCCCGCGGCTCCCATGAGAAGAGGATATCCCATGTTGCCCGCACCGATAAATCCGTACTTTTTCAAAGCTGTCTCCGTTCCGTGCCCGAGCACTGTCCTTTTTCGTAAAAATACTCTATATCCGCGCCGGTCAAAAACTCCGGCTCCACTAAAGAATGATAGCAAATCCGCTATTTTCTTGCAAGGAAAAATCTTTTTCCGAACGGTATTGACAAACATTTTCGGTTGCTTTAATATTATCGCCGAAAGCTAGGGGCGCCTATTGCTGAGAAGCACGGCCGCATATGCGCTGTGCTGTCCCT
>JAGCSS010000008.1 GCA_017964055.1 Lachnospiraceae bacterium | reverse complement strand
TATGTTAGAGAAATTCCTGCCCCGTACGGAGTTCGACTCCTACGAGGACTTCAAAGCAAACTATAAGGTTACGATCCCCGAGAACTTCAATTTCGGCTGGGACATAGTTGACGGATGGGCCAAGGAAAAGCCCGAAAACCGCGCCCTTGTATGGTGCGACGACAACGGCGAGGAGAAGGTGTTCACCTTTGCCGACATGAGCAGGCTCTCCAATAAGGCCGCGAACTATTTCAAGACTCTCGGCATACATAAGGGCAGCGTAGTCATGATGATCCTGCGCCGCCGCTACGAGTACTGGATCTGCGCGAGCGCTCTCATTAAGCTCGGAGCCATCATTATCCCGGGTACTCTCCAGCTGACCACTCACGATCTCGTTTACCGCGCGAATGCGGCGAGCATTGAGATGTTCATAGCTCTTGACGACGATTTTGTCGTTACCCAGATACAGAACACTCTGCCCGAGGCGCCTACCGTTAAGAATATCATGCTGGCGAACGGCCACCGTGAAGGCTGGCTGAACCTTCATGACGGCATGGACACTCAGAGCGACGTGCTCGAGCGCCCCACGGGCGATGAAGCCACGCATAATCATGACATCATGCAGATCTATTTCACATCGGGTACCACGGGCATGCCCAAGATGGTAACCCACAATTATCTGCATCCGCTCGGACATATCGTTACCGCCAAATATTGGCAGTGCGTACAGGAAAACAAGCTCCACATGAGCGTTTCCGATTCGGGCTGGGCCAAGTTCGGATGGGGCAAGATCTACGGCCAGTGGATCGCCGGAGCTACGGTTTTCTGCTATGACATGAAGAAATTCATCCCTACCAACCTGCTGCAGAAGATCCAGGACTACAAGCTCACCACCTTCTGCGCGCCGCCCACCATGTACCGTTTCATGCTGCAGGAGGATGTTGCGGCATACGATCTGTCTTCGGTACAGCGCTGGTGCACCGCAGGCGAGCCTCTAAACCCCGAGGTTGTAAGGAAATGGAAGGAGTTCACCGGATATACGATCGCGGAGGGCTTCGGACAGACCGAGGGCACCGTACTTGCGGCGAACTTCCCGTGGTTTGAGCCCAAGGCAGGCTCGATGGGCAAGCCTTCACCGATCTACGATCTGCAGCTGATCAACTCGGAGGGCAATATTGCCGAGGACGGTGAGGAAGGCGAGATCACCATCTGCAATCTCGATAAGGAGTACCCGGTAGGTCTCTTTGTCGGTTACTACAAGAGCAAGGAACTGACCGATGAGGCTATCGGCTCCGGAAAATACAATCTTAAGGACGTTGCGTGGCGCGATCCCGACGGCTATCTCTGGTTTGTCGGACGTCATGACGACGTTATCAAGTGCTCGGGCTACAGGATCGGTCCCTTTGAGGTAGAGAGCGCGCTGATCACGCATCCCGCGGTTGTGGAATGCGCGATAACCGCGGCACCCGACCCGATCAGAGGACAGGTCGTAAAGGCAACGGTCGTTCTCGCGAAGGGCTATACTCCTTCGGATGAGCTCACGAAGGAGCTCCAGAATCACGTAAAGACCAATACGGCACCTTACAAATACCCGAGGATCATCGAATATGTCGATGAGCTTCCCAAGACGCTCGGCGGCAAGATCAAACGCGCGCAGATCCGCAAGGCTGACGCGGAGAGCGCGGGCAAATAAAGGCAACGGGGGATAAGACCATGAGAAACGGACGCATTTTTATGACAGTAATAATGCTGTCCGTTTTCTGTACCCTTTTTTCGGGCTGCTCGACAGCCGAAAGATCGGCGTATTCCATGGCGGTCAAGCTCTACGGCGAGGGACGCTTCGCTGAGGCGGAGCCGTATTTCGTGGCTGCGCTCGACGGCGGTGCGGGAGACGATACGGTCAGGCTAGGACACGCCTATAACATGATCGAACTCGGTGATACGGCCAACGCCCTCGATGAGCTGATCACGATGCAGGACAGTTTCGCGGATCCGAATGTGACAGCTGCGATACGCAGGACCATACTCGATATTTATATTGCCGAAGACAATAAGGCCGGAGCCGCCAGGGTCTGCGACGAGCCCGCGGGCAAACTGACCGATCCCGCTGCGGCGGAGAGCTTCCGTACACAGGCCGCGCTGATACGCGCCGACATCTGCAGGAGGAACGGCGACGCGCAGGGGCTTAAAAAGGAGCTTAAGAACCTGATAGATATAAAGACTTTTGCGGCGGATGAGTATTTTGAACTGTATTCAATGTCGGCATCGGCAGGCGAGAAAGAGAGCCGCCTGCAGCTCGCGGACGAGATCATCGGCTACATGACGGGGCATTCCTCATACGTTTCGGATTACCGTCAGGTGCTCACCGTTGTGTTCGATGCGGCGGACGTTGCATCCTATACGGAATGGACCCGGAGCAGCGAGGATTATTTCACGATCGCTGAGGATTTTATCGCCAGGGCGAACGAATCACAGATTACCGAAAATGAGGCTTTAAAGTACAAAGTCATCATCGCCGAGAGGCGCGGAAAGATGGAAGTCGCATATAACCTTTTGGGTGTATATCTTAACCATTGTCCCGACGATAAATATGCCTTAAAGGAGATGGATTACCTCGGAAACCGGCTCGGGCTCGGGGAGTGAAAAACCTTTAAATCCGCGAGTCCACAACCGTAGAATGTGACCTCCGCACACATAATACAAGTATAGAACGACCACAATATCTAGTGGTCGTTGTTTTTTTGAAAAATATATCTAGTAGAATTTGTTGACACTGATTCTTTTAAATGCTACACTTGAACTAAGGTTGTGCGAGGCACCGAAAGTGCTTTGCCGGACCGCAAAAAACGCCGGTTTTGTCTTGTTCCGGGCATACGGTGAAAGAGGAGAGGTACGAAAGTTCTTATGGAAAATTTTAAAGTTATGAAGCGCGACGGGGCGATCGCGGAGTTTAATCTTGATAAGATCTCGGGAGCTATCAAGAAGGCCTTTAATGCAACGGAGAATCTCTATAACGATGACATCATCAATCTCCTTGCCCTCAGGGTTACCGCCATGTTCCAGTCCAAGGTAAAGGACGGGACCATCAGCGTTGAGGATATCCAGGACTGTGTTGAGGAGACCCTTAACCAGGCAGGATACAATGAGGTCGCAAAGGCTTATATCCTTTATCGTAAGCAGAGAGAGAAGCTGCGCAACATGAAGTCCACCATCCTTGACTATAAGGAGATCGTGGACAGCTATGTTAAGGAGGAGGACTGGAGAGTTAAGGAAAACTCTACCGTTACATACTCCGTCGGCGGACTTATCCTGCACAATTCGGGCTCTGTTACCGCAAACTACTGGCTGAGCGAGATCTATGACGACGAGATCGCGAACCTCACCGCAATGCCGACATTCACATCCATGACCTCAGTATGCTTACAGGCTACTGCGCAGGATGGTCACTGAAGCAGCTCATCAAGGAAGGTCTCGGCGGAATCCCCGGAAAGATCACTTCCTCACCCGCTAAGCACCTTTCTACACTCTGCAACCAGATGGTCAATTTCCTCGGTATCATGCAGAACGAGTGGGCCGGAGCTCAGGCATTCTCATCATTTGACACCTACCTCGCACCTTTCGTTAAGATAGATAACCTCGATTACGAAGAGGTTAAGCAGTGCATCCAGTGCTT
>JAGCSS010000007.1 GCA_017964055.1 Lachnospiraceae bacterium | reverse complement strand
GGTCCATGCGCATCGTGCGCTCCACGATCCTGTCGACGGTCTCTTCTATCTGTTTGCGGTCAAAATCAAATCCGGCCATATCTGTCTCTCCTTCCACTTCGTTCCAGGCACTCGCAGTTTCGCCTTCGGCATATTATAGGCAAAGCCTATAATCGAAAAGCTTAATTCTGCTTGCCATCATTTCTCGTATAAAAACTTCTCGGGAAGCGTTACGTTAAAGTCACGCGCGAGGTCCCTGAAATTCTGTACAGTGATCGTCTGCAGCTTGTCGGGGCGCATCGAGAGCACCTTGACCAGGATCTCTGCGGACTTCTCCGCGGTGTGCATCAGGCCGAAGGTAATGTCGAAATTCTCGCCTGCGGCGAACATGCCGTGATGTGCCCATACCGCCAGATCGTACTTTTTCATGAGTTCGCTCGTGGCTACCGCGATGTCGCGTCCGCCGGGAACCATCCACGGTACAACACCCACTCCGTCGGGGAATACAACGGGGCACTCCGTAGCCATCTCCCAGAGCTCTCTGGTAAATACGGCGTCATCGAGCGGAAGCACAAATGTCAGCGCGATGATATTGGTTGTATGCGCATGATAGATAACGCGGTACTTGGGGTCGATCAGGAACTTACCCTCATGGTTCATCAGGTGGCTCGGAAGCTCGGATGTCGGGCGTCCGCCGTTTACGAGACCCCAGACGATGCGGTAGTTCTCACCGGCCTTGTCCAGCTCGATCACGCACATCGAATCAGCGGGATCGATAATGCAGTTCCTGAAGAACTTGCCCGAACCGGTTACGAGGAAGTATTCCCCTCCGAGCGCGGGCACCGTGGTGCCTATGGGAGTCCATGCTCTGGGCTCGAAATTCTCCTTTACGCTCTCGACCTCTTCGGGACGGATGCGGTAGGACAGATTTCCTCCGTTCCTTTCGTGCCAGCCCTGTTCCCAGCCGTCATTGGCCATTCTGATAAAGCCTTTCACAAATTCAGCATCAAGTATTTTCATCGTTTTAACAGCACTTCCTTTTCGTATTTTTCGATCTCATCGTAGAAGGCGAAATCATCCACAACGCCCTCGCGTCTTAAGTACTCATCCCAGATCTCACCCAGAGGGAACAGTTTTACGGCCTCCTGGAGAACCATCTTTCTGCTGAGCTCGTTCGCATCCTGCAGTCTCTTCAGTTCCGCGTGAGGCAGGCAAAGAGCCTCGAGGAGCGCCTTCTGCCAGCTTCTGTAGCCGGTAGCCAGAGCGGAGATCCTGTTGATCGAAGCATCGAAATAGTCGAGTGCCATATGGATCTTGCCGATGCCGCCGCAGCGTACGATCTCCTTTGCCATTTCGCGGGTCTCGTCGTCAAAGAGCACAACATGGTCCGAATCCCAGCGGATGGGTCTGGTGATATGCAGCGCAAACTCAGGATAGAAGCACATGAGCGCGGGGATCTTGTCCGAAACCACCTCGGTCGGATGATAATGTCCGTTGTCCATCAGAGGCATAACGCCTTCATGGGTAGCGGCGAAGCTCAGTGTGAACTCTGCCGAGCCTGCAGTATATGCCTCAACGCCGATGCCGAATACCTTCGACTCAACACAGGGCTTAACAAGCTCGCGGTCGTAAGGGATCGAAAGGATCTGCTCGATCGAGTCCTTGTATCTGAGCCTCGGTCCGAGCCTGTCGGCGGGAATGTCCTTGTAGCCGTCGCCGATCCAGATGTTCATGACGCAGGGAATGCCGGTCTCTTTCGCGAAATACTCCGAAATACGCAGGCATGCCTGTCCGTGACGGATCCAGAACTGTCTGGTCTCCTCGTCCGGGCTGGTAAGCGTCAGTCCGTCCTTAACACGGGGACTCGAGAAAAATGTAGGGTTAAAATCGAGTCCGGCATGATGCTTCTTCGCCAGCTCGACCCACTTCTTAAAATGCTTGGGCTCCAGCGCGTCGCGGTCAACCCATTCTCCCTTTTCGAAGATCGCGTAGCTTGCGTGAACGTTGATCTTCTTGGTACCGGGAGTCAGTTCAAATACCTTCTCGTAATCGGCAAACAGCTGCTCGGGCGTCATAGCCTTTCCGGGGTAATTGCCCGTTGTCTGGATGCCTCCGGTCAGGGGACCGTCCTGGTCAAATCCCTTAACATCGTCCAGCTGCCAGCAGTGAAGCGCCACAGGGATGTCTTTCAGTTTTGCGATCGCGGCGTCGGTATCGATGCCCAGCTTTGCGTATTTTTCTTTTGCTTCCGAATAACTCATAATGCCCTCCTCATATATGTTCTGCATTTTTGAAACGTGTTTAAGATATGCTCCTTCTTACGGACGATATTCCCTAACCGCAAATGAGTCGAATACCAGTCTCCTGCCTGCCTTAAGATCAGATACGGCGCCGTCCGCCATCATCTGCACGAGCAGGTTGCCGATCGCCGTAGCCTCGGAAGGCCCCGCGTAAACGGTCCTGCCGCACGCTTTTGCGGTGATCCTGTTCAGATAGTCCGCGTTCGAGCCGCCTCCGATCACATTGACCGCGGCGTAATGCTTTCCCGTGATCTCCTCGATCTCAGAAAGCGTATCCGCATAGCAGCGCGCAAGGCTGTTATATATTACTGCCGCAACTTCGGCGGGAGTTTCGGGCACCTGCTGCCCGCTCTCGCGGCATGCGGCCCTGACCTCTTCGCTCATGCTCGCGGGGCTTAAGAATCTGCCGTCGTTGGCCGGGATGATCGAAGCGATATCCGCCTGTGACGCCGCCTCGCAGAGCTCTCCGTAGCTTAAGTCGGGCGCGAGCTCCTGCTTGGCCGACTGTATCATCCACAGTCCCATGATATTTTTCAGGAACCTGAAGCGGTGATCGTATCCGCCCTCGTTGGTGAGATTGCGCTTTCTGCTCTCCGCGGAAGTATCGGCTTCTTTCAGCTCACAGCCCATCAGCGACCAGGTTCCGGAACTGATATAGAGCGCTTCATCGCTCTGTGTCGGTACCGCCGCCACCGCAGAACCCGTATCGTGCGTGGCCGGGAGCACCACAGTGCAGTCGTAACCGATCTCGTCGCGTATCTCCGCCTTCAGCGGTCCGAGTATCGTACCCGGCTCAGCGATCTCAGTAAATATCCTTCGGGGGAGCCCGAGCTTTTCGATCAGCTCAAAGTCCCAGTCGTAAGTCTTCGGATCGAGCAGCTGCGTGGTCGAGGCGTTGGTGTACTCGGTCATGCGCTTTCCCGTGAGCAGGAAATTAAAATAATCCGGCATCAGCAGCATCGTCTGAGCCTTCCCGAGCGCGCCGGGATCGTCCTTTTTGGCCGCGCACAGCTGATATATCGTATTGAACGGCTGCTTCTGTATGCCTGTCCTCGCGTAGAGCTCCTCTTCGGGAATGACCTTGTAAACCTCGGCATCAATACCCTCGGTCCTGCCGTCTCGATAGCCGAACACGGGGCTCACCCGCTCTCCCGCATCGTCGAGCAGCGCGTAATCCACGGCCCAGGTGTCGATGCCGATGCTGACCGGTATCTTCCCGCTCTCGGCGCATTTTTTCATGCCTGCCTTAATGTGTCCGAAGAGCGCGTCCGCATCCCAGTATTTATGCCCGTCCTTCTCGACCATTCCGTTTGGAAATCTGTAGATCTCCTCGGTCTTCATCTTACCGTTCTCGAGCGATCCGAGTATGTGCCTGCCGCTCGAAGCTCCGATATCAACCGCCAGATAATATTTCATAACCTTTGTCCCGCCTTTTGTTCATTCATTGATGCCGTCAAGGAACTCCATCAGCATGATCGCGTTCAGTCGGAACTGCGCCGCATGGTTTGTCGATATCCTAGCGATCTCCTTAAGCTCCGCGTTATTGCCCGCATCAGGCACGGTCACGGGCTCATAGCCGTTCGGTGAATACTCGTTGTACTGCGCGTCGGTCAGAGTCTTTACCGCTCTGTCCGCGAGTACCTTATCGTTCAGTTTTGCGGCGCCGTACGCCCCGATACCCGTTGCGAACATCGGTAACGTAAACTGTCTGTCGCCGATCAGTCCCTTTGATTCCTTCTGTTTTTCGTCGTCCGGCAGGAAATAGAATCTGCCGTATTCCGCGAGCATATCCTTCCATTCTTCATCGCCGAGCAGATCGGCCATCTCCATCCATATCGAAGGCGCGCCCATGCATATCTGCAGATGTGTGCCGCCGGTCGTTCGCTCGCCTATGTAATGCAGGTGAAGCGTATTGGGATTGAACTCGAAATCGGGTCCCGAAACGAGCTTGAGCGGCGCGTTTTTGATATCCTGCGAGCCTACGAGTATCTTGTCGCGGTACTTCGTGTCTCCGGTGCGCTCCCATTCCGTCATCCAGTTCGAGCAGAGCGATGACCAGTCGGGGCCTGTCCTCGCGTGCGAGGGTTCTACCATGGCCTCTTTCGGATAGAAATCCCCGAGGGGATCGCGGTTTAAGAACGTCGCCTCATTGTCCTTTAATTCGTCGAATATATCCTCCAGACGCCTGTCGCCGGTCAGATAGTAATAGAATCTGTGATGGCCCGCCATGGCGATCCTGGCTTCCTTGCAGGGGCATCCCCAGTGGATCACATTGTGGCGCGATCCCATACCCTTGTATTTTCCGATGTGGTAAACATCTACCTCGGAGGTATGGCGCGAGAGCTTTTCCGCGAGCCTGAACACATCCGCGCGTCCCGTGCGCATGAAGTAGTACCACAGCCATAGCGTAGGCACGAGCTCGGTATTGTCCCAGGCGTATCCGCCCACGTCGTATCTCCAGACATGACGGTCGGGATCGTAGGTGTGCATGAAATCGCCGTAATTGAACATGCCGTACCATCTTCGCTGCTCAACTTCGTTTTTATAGAATTCAAAGGACGTCTCGAGGTCCTTTTCCAGTTTCCGCTCAAGTTCCGTGCCGTTCTTCACCAGAGACCAGTAGCCGAACGCCCTCAGCTCATGATAATACTCCGGATCACCGACGTAAAGCGTCGCGGTATCGATATCCGAGGCAAATGTGAGCAGCTCCTCGTCGCTCACGCAGAGCGTATCGGTGAATCTGAGCGAGAACTCGTTCGTGCATGCGATGCCGTAAGGATCGGCTCCCTTGTAGTCGTAGCCCTCGTAGCATACCTGATTGTAGCCTCTGTCGGCATAATGCCTGAAATCATAGGGTCTTGCGGAAGGCGACCACAGATGCACGCTCATGCGCACGGTGTCCGAGGTCAGTCCCGATACCGTATATCCCGAAGGGTATTTCTCCCAGAAATCACGTATCGCAGCCATGACTCCGCCTGCTTCGCTGCCGACGAAAGCGGCACCTTTTGCCCTGTTTCCGTTCAGGCTGTCGATATAGCAGAGATGATCGCCCGCGAGCTTTTTCCTGATCAGGAAATGACTGTCGCTGTCCTGGCACAGATCGTATTCGTCCCAGAAAGGGATATCCTTCATGATCTGCCCAACGGCTTCGAGCTCTTTGCCCTCGGGACGCAGCAGCTCGCCGCGCATCTGCGCCGCATGAAGCCCTGCGGGGACTCTGGGTCTCCAGCTGATCATGGTCATCGACGACTCATGGAAAACGCCGTGATCTGGCGTGAATTTGATATGTCTGTTGTAAGGCTCACCGGCCGCGGGGATCTCGAAAGATACCGACAGTCCCTTCAGATAATCCTTATCCGGTTCGCCGTCATAGATAAAAGTATGTGTGAGATCCAGCCTCTCCGAGCCTGCGCAGATCTTCATCCTGATGATGAAGCGCAGTCTTTCGGTACCGTTTTTGTCAACATGGGTGCCCGTGAACTTAAACGAGCACATAAGGCTGCCCTGCTCTTCGATCTCCGCTGAATCAACACGTCCGAAAAACTCCCTTACGACCTCGGCACGGTTTCCGTCTATCACGGCAGGTCCCGAAAGGAGCAGCTCCGGTCTGAAGCTCTTTGCGACAAGCCTGCTGCCTGCCTCGATCTTCGATACCAGCTCCGCGCCGCTTCCCGGGATATAAACCGTAAAGCACCCGTTGTCGACCGCATAGCCTTCTGCGTCGCGCTTAACGCTGATAGTCCTGCCTCCGGCATTTGCGCCGGCTCCCGGCAGCACCTCGATATTGTCCGAGAGCGTGTCCGCATCAGCCGTGTGAGCGCTCCATTTTACCGAGCCGTCGGGCCAGTACGCGGTCACCCTCGACTGCAGGGGCACTGTCGTTCCGTCCGCGTTCGTGCAGACATAGTCCGACGAGGGCTTAACCTCACCCTGCTTCCACATGCACCCGAAGGTCGTATATCCGGTTCTTCCGGAAAGTCTGTGTAATCTCATAGTATATCCGTTCCGTGTCCGCGTCCCGTAAGCAGGCTGCGGACACCAGTGTTTTGTCGTTTATAAGACCTGTATCATATGTCGATCTCGATATGACGTTTCGCGGCCTCCTGTCGCCAGAAAGGCTCGTCGCTGCGGCGGAGAGGCGGGGTCACCTTGTCGTCCGCTCCTTCTTCATCATACTCGATCCCGAGTGACGCCGCGGTTATCGCGAGCGGCTCAACAGCCTTTTTGCTGTAGAAGCCTTCGGGACCCTCGTACCATCTGACAGCCTCGCCCATCGAATAGGTCGAATACACCGTCAGCTCCAGCGTATCGGTCACAGCGTCGATCGTATCCGACCACTGCGTCTCAAAACCGTTCTTCCATTCACCGCGGATCTCTCGTCCGCAGGCCCTGATCCCGTACTCACGCATAACACCCGGGAAATCCCTGTCGGACTGTATCGGGAGCACGTACAGCCTGCGCACCCTCACGGGTCTTTTGAGTCTGACGGTAAAGCATACTGGCAGGCTCTCAGGCTTATATCTGAACGGGATGTTCGGATTTATGTCGAAGAGGTCGGTAAAGTTCCCTGCGAGAGCTTTATCCGCACTCTCAACGGAAGCGATAATGTCCGAACCCTTAAACAGCGGTCTGATATGCCTGCAGACATCGCTCCAGTCTATCTCCTGCGCCGGATTGAACTCCGGTGATGCCGCATACGCGAAAAGCGCATTGCGCAGTGTATATGCCTCCGGTCTGCTCTCAAACGTGCCCGACAGTTCGGCCGAGCAGAAAAGCAGCTTCCCCGAAAATACCCTGCCTTCGAATATCAGCGAGAGCGGGAAATTCCGATTCCAGTCATCGACAGCTCTTACGATCGAAGCGTATCTGGCGGGGAAATTCAGTCCTCTCGCGGTATCGAGGATATTTTCCCATTCCCAGCCTCCCGACCTCGAAGTCGGGAAATATCTGAACAGAGGGCAGTCCGTATCGATGACGAGTCCGAGCGGTCTCGACCATGACGGTCCCATCTGCGCGTTCCAGAATACATTCCTGAGAGTTACCGGCGGGCACTCGAAATCCATGTCCGACAT
>JAGCSS010000006.1 GCA_017964055.1 Lachnospiraceae bacterium | reverse complement strand
TGTACTTCTCATCCTCGTTATAACCGTACGGCAGGTATACATAGGCATCCTTTGTGATCTCACTCCCATCGCCGAACCAGTCGTGTGCAGGATAGGTGATCTTCTCGATCTTTCCGGCCTCCGCCACACGCAGGTTGATGATGTTATCGTCGACCACGAGGACACGTGCCTCGGGTGCGAAGAAACTGTTGAGCATCTGCAGGTGGCCGTTCTGTACGTTCCAGCGGGCACGGTTCTTCAGGATCGCGTCCATGGACAGCACGCTGATCGGCTTATGCATGAATACGACGTTCTCCACTTCGTCCACGATAACGTCGTTGATACTGGTCATGGCCACCAGGGAAATGTCTTTGAATTTGTCGATGTTCTGGCGGATCGTCGAAAAGCCGGTGACATAGTCGAACATCAGGATGCTGCGTTCTTCCGGCTTGATCTGCTTTTTGATCTGCAGAAGTTCCTCCTTCGACCGGATGAAATCGATCGCCATCTTCAGGTAGGCTACATTCGTCCGGATACTTTCACGATAGTACTCGTTCGGTTCGAATACGTAAAAATGTACCGGTTTGGTCTCGCGGGTACGGAAGCAGACCCAGTCATCCACCTGCTTCTGCTGGATAATGATGTTAAAGGTGGAACCTACGCCGTACTCACTTTTGACGTTGATATCACCGTCCATCATCTTCGCCATACGTTTGGAGATGACCAGTCCCAGACCACTACCCTGAATGCTTCGGTTCTTCTTCGTGTTGAGCTGCATGAACTCACCGAAGAGCTTCTGGATGTCGCTCCGCTTGATGCCGATACCGGTATCCTCAACGCTGAAGATCAATTTGACCTTGTTGTTCTGCAGGATACGGAAGTCGATGGAAAGCTTGATGTAACCCTTTTTGGTAAATTTGACCGCATTGCCCAGAATGTTGATGAGGATCTGCCGGATACGCATGACGTCGCCGTTATAGTGCAACGGCAGGTTCGGCGGACACTCGATCAAAAAGGCAATGTCTTTGTTCGTCAGTCGTGTATTGATCACGTTCTGCACTTCGTTGATGCAGTCGCTCAGATCGTAGTCGTCGTTCACCAGCTCCATGCGGCCTGCGTCGATCTTCGAGAAATCGAGGATGTCGTTGATCAGGCGGAGCAGGTTCTCCGAAGACATCTGGATCATGTTTACATATTCCGAGTTCTGCGGGGTCAGGTCACTCTTCGCGAGGAGCTCGCTCATACCGCAGATCGCGTTCATAGGAGTACGGATCTCATGGCTCATATTGGCCAGGAAGTCGGATTTCGCCTTCGCCGCTGCCTCGGCTTCATTCTTCTTCTCTTCAACGATCTCGAGAAGGTCCTGAACGTCCTTCGTCTTCTTACGGGCAATAGAGGCCTGATGCTTATTCCACGAGATCAGCACCATGAGCATGAGCGTACCGCTGAAAAGCATCATGAGCTGCAGTTTGGAAGCCACCTGCTCCTTCGTATCCTTCACATCGCTCGTATTTAAGTATACGTAATAGATCACATAGAACCCGACCGTGTACAACAGATGGAAGATATTCAGAAAGATGTCCTGGTACAGCGACGCCAGACAGGCGATACCCAAAAAAAGACCGTAACTGGGAGTCAAATCGCTGGCAATCAAACAGTATGCCGAAGCAAAACCGAGTAAGACGGCCACGGTCGCGAAACTTTGGATCTTAACGGATATCTTGGTAATGTACGTGGGAAATGCCATAACGATCGGCACCACAACACAATAAACCATCAGCAAGCGAAATGAGTTCTCATCCGAAACCAGGCAGATGAAGAAAAACATCACACAGATTACAAAGAGCACCCAATACGCTACTTTACCGATAACTTTCTGACTGCGGGTCTTTTCCACCATCAGTCCGTTCCAAAGATCTTTAACACCCATATTACGGTCCTTTTATTCGATCAAAGGGGGTTGATCTGATATTGAGTATTTAAGAATGCTGATATTACCGATCACGGGAAGTTCTTTCGCGCGATCCTGAATTGCATTCATAAGTCCATATACAAAGAATACTGCGCCGACGATCATCGTTGCCGACAGGAAGATCGGGGCAAATACTGCCTTGATAAACGGGATAAAGCTGAAAATAATAGAAACAACACTCAGGGATGCTACCACGATACAAGCCAGGATACCCTGGTTGGTATGGAATTTCGCGTACTTGGAATCCTTAGCAGCGAACAGAGGGATCAAAAACAGGATGCCGAAATAAGCGAGGATCGCCCAAAGCTTGTTGTCCTCAACTTCCTTCGCGCTGAACGTGCCGGTGAAATCCTTTCCGTCCATTTTATTTACAAGAGCATCGATCTTCTTGCTGTTCTTTGCTTCCATGTTTCCATTCATGGAATTCAGCGAACCGATGAATGCCGGTGCTGACTGTGCAGCGGGAGCGGCCTGAGCTGCGGGTGCAGCCTGTGCTACCTGGTCTGCAGTCTGTGCTACCTGAGCTGCAGTCTGATCTACTGCCTGAGCAACCGGTTCAACCACCTGAGCTGCTACCGCGCCGGGGATCGGAGTTCCGCAATTCGGGCAGGCCTTTACACCGTCCTCAACATAAGTACCACATACATTACAAACAGCCATATTCGTTTCCTCCTTCAGGCTATATTTGCTTTATTATACAATAAACCCGTTTGAATTTCCATAGTTTTTTCGCAGGTTCGGGCAATTTTCGTTAATTTTTCGTTCGAAAGCGGCGTTTTGGACGCATTTCCCGCGAAAAAAAGGACCCGCGCTTGCCAAAGCGGCCCGTTTGCGGTAAAATGTGCCCAGTACATCACCGAGGTTTTCGGTGCATTTTCGGGAGATGAAACATGGGATTTTTTGAGCACACACCCTTCGACGACAAGATCCATATCTACTATTGCCGCCAGGCGGTCCACGTGCGCGCTGACCGCGCGCTTTTGGAACACCTGCGCCGCGGCGTCACCGGCACGCGCAAAGGGCACATGCTTCCCGCCCTAGAGATGGCTCGCTACATCAAGAAAAAATATGCGGACCACTTT
>JAGCSS010000005.1 GCA_017964055.1 Lachnospiraceae bacterium | reverse complement strand
TGGCACTGCTCCCGCCCACGACCTACTGGCCGGTCAAATGCGTCGAATCCGCCGGTGAGGCGCGCAGGCTCATGATCGACATGAAATACGATCTGGTCCTGATCAACGCGCCCCTTCGCGATGAGTTCGGCAGCAGGCTGGCAGCGGATATATGCGCGGAGGGCAGCAGCGGTGTGCTCCTCTTTGTCAAGAACGAGGTATACGACGATATTTATGCCAAAGTCATGGAGGCCGGCGTTATGGTCATCGCAAAGCCTACCTCGGGGATGATGGTATCTCAGACACTGCGCATGATGTGCTCGGCGCGCGAGAGGCTCAGACAGATGGAGCAGAAGCAGGCTTCCGTCGAAGAAAAGATCAATGAGATCCGAACCATGAACCGCGCGAAATGGTACCTCATTGAGAATGAGGGCATGAAGGAGGACGAGGCTCATCACTACATCGAAAAGATGGCGATGAATTTCAGGCTCTCAAAGAAGGAGGCCGCGGAGAACATCATCCGTAAGTACGATTCGACTTGACGCGCGGCACGGTGCGGTCTTAAAATCAATATTAAGCGGGCGAGCGCTTTGCAGCGCCTGCCCGCATATTTTTTTACGGGAGTTTTTCCCGGGGACGGAGTAGGAATGAGAGATCAGATCGATGACGCTCTGAGCAGCATACTCGGCGGCAAAAAGAGCAATTATACACTTGATGAGATAAAAGAGGCTGAAAAACTCAAGAAAAAGAACGGCGGCAGCCTGCTCGACAACCTTAGGGCCATTACGGGCAGACGCCTTCCCGACACGAGTTCGATCATCCGGGAAAATATGGATATCATGCGTATGTGCGAGGAGCGCGGCATCGATATCAATATGCCCGATTCGCATTACGATATCCAGAAGGAGCTCGATGAGCTCGGAAAGAATCTTGAGGCCGATTTCGGACCCGAGCTTTCGGAAAAGGCTACCGCGCCCGCCGAGGAGCCTCCGGTGACCGTTGACGCGCAGGCCTTTAAGGGCGTGGACGAGACCGTCGGAAAGACCGTTTTCGGACAGGATGAGTTCCTGAAAAAGCTCCTGATCGCGTTTAAACGCCCGATCGTTATGCCGCCCAAGGACAAGATGCCGCTGAACAGCATCTATGTAAACGGCGAGGAGAATACGGGCCGCCACCTGGCATTAAAGACGATGGCAAAGGAGCTCGCGGCGAGAAAGGTGATCCGCTCCGGCGAGATCCGCGTCATGGACCTGTCGCTTTATCCGACCTCCACCGAGGAGAAGCTTTTCCTGCAGGATCTGTATTCGGCGCTGATGAGCAAGTCGCAGATCATCCTGATAGAGAATTACGACAGCTGCCACACCGCATATCTGAACACGCTGAGCGAGCTCGTGATGACCGGTGAGTGTAAGCTCGCATCGAGATATATACTGCAGAACGGCCAGATGATCAGCGTCAGCAACGGACTCGCGAACGACGCCGTTGGCACGCTTTCGGCAAAGAACAAATATCTGGTATTTGTCAGCACCAAGAAGCTGGAGAAGCTTGCGGACTGCTTCGGCGCGCCTTTTGTGAACGCGCTCGGCGATGTCTGCACGACGGCCAAGCTCGATGCGGACGCGCTGCACAGGATCTCGGAGAGAGAGCAGGCGGAACTGGTAGAGAGGGCTGACAGGCAGCTTGGTTTTAAGGTTGCCTGCTCCGAGGATTTCGTGGCATTTGCGGTGACCAAGGCCGAGAAGAACGCAGGTCTGGCAGGCATACTCGATTTCTATGAGAATTGTCTTAAGGGACTCGCGCAGATACGCCTCGAGGAGGATCTCGAGAAGGATACCCAGGCCGTGCTTTCTGTCAAAGAGGGCGTGGTTTACGCAGATATCGCCGGCAGACAGATCAATCTGCTCGGCACGCTTCCGGACAGCTACACCGGCGAGATAGCGGCCGTTAAGGCAGAGATGGACAAGATAGTAGGCCTGAAGACCATCAAGGAATATATCTTCAGCCTCGAAGAATACTACCGCGCGCAGATCCGCAGACGCGAGGAGGGCTTAAAGGCTTCCGAGGTCAGCAAGCACATGATATTTACGGGCAGCCCCGGAACGGGCAAGACCACCATCGCGAGGATCGTGAGCCGTTACTTAAAGGCTATCGGAGTCCTGACCGGCGGTCAGCTCGTTGAGGTTTCGCGTGCCGATCTGGTAGGACGTTATGTGGGACATACCGCGCCTCTCACCAATCAGGTCATAAACTCCGCGATCGGAGGCGTGCTCTTTATCGACGAGGCGTACAGTCTGTATCGCGGAAAGGACGATTCCTTCGGTCTGGAGGCTATCGACACTCTGGTTAAGGGCATGGAGGACAACCGCGACAACCTGATCGTTATCCTGGCCGGTTATTCCAAGGAGATGCAGGAGTTCCTGACCTCGAACTCGGGACTTAAGAGCCGCTTCCCCAATATCATCAATTTCCCGGATTACACCGGAGAGGAGCTCCTGGCCATCGCAAAGATCAATGCGGCGTCAAAGGGCTATACCATCGACGAGGGCGCGGAACCCGGACTGCTGTCGTATTTCAACGCCGTTCAGGCGCTTCGCGCGGCCGATGCCGGCAACGGACGTCTGGCGAGAAACAAGATCGAAGAGGCCATCCTTAATCAGTCAAAGAGGCTCGTGGCCGAGCCCGATGCAGATCTTAGCCTGCTCACTTCGCTTGACTTCGATCTGGACGACATCGGAGGCTGAGCGTGGATACCGACAATAAAAAGACGAATGTGGATGCAGTGTTTTCTTCAGAGGGATCTGCCCGGTCGGAGACCGGTTCCGGATTTGAGACATTCGTCGCGGAGCATGGCTGGAGCGGCAGCACCATAAAGCTGATAGCGGTGATCACGATGCTCATCGACCATATCGGGGCCGGGATCGTGGAGAATTTTGCGGTGCAGTATCCCGAAGGCAGGCTGTTCGGACTCGATTACGACGGACTCTATAAACTGGATATGATACTTCGCGGTATCGGCAGGATCGCGTTCCCGATATTCTGCTTCCTGCTGGTCGAGGGCTTTTTTAAGACCCGCAGCGTATGGAAGTATCTCGGCAGGCTGATGATATTCGGTGTGATCTCCGAGGTCCCGTTCGATCTGTGCTTCTTCAGATCGGCGCTTTATACTCCGTACCAGAATGTCTATTTTACGCTGGCGCTGGGTGTATTGATGATGATCTGCCTCGAGAGGATCAAACTGTTCGATTCGTACCGGCTCGGACCGGGCGGCAGCAGGACGCTCAGGATCATCCTCGCTTCGCTCACGCTCATCGCTTTTGCGATCGTCGCGCAGATATTTATGACCGACTACTACATGCTGGGTATCATCACGATATTCCTGCTGTACACATTTAAAAAGACAAGGCTCGGAACCTGTGCGGCCCATGCCTTGTCATGTATTCTGGTATTAAGTGAACTCCCCGCCCTGGCGGGTGTGATCCCGATCGCGCTGTATAACGGCAAACGGGGCTTTAAGATGAAATATTTCTTTTATCTCTTTTATCCGGCGCATCTGATGGTGCTCTGGGGCATCAGCAGGATGCTTGGGATTTCGTGATCTCATAATGATACAGGTATTTAAGGGCATTGAACAGTTCGTTCGTGCCCTTTATTTCATACTGCGCGCCGGTGGAGGCCTCGTAGGTCACGATAGTATTGCGCGAGTGAACGGCGACGCCGGTAACATCCGACGGAACAAAACTTTTGTCCGCGATCTCGACATGGTCGCAAAAGGCTTTGAACACAGTCTTTTTTGACTCGACTACCGCATGCTTTCCGTTGATCCGCTGCAGTTTGACCTCATCTTCAAAAATGACACGGTCCGAATGCGAGGCATTCGCCGTCATTATCTCTTTTTCAAGGCTTTCGCGCTGGTAAGCGTCCCATGCCGCGATAGTGGTCTTTGTGCCGTCCGCGCAGATCAGTTCCCCGTATTCGTTGTATTCGGCCCTGTAGCCGCACTCGCAGGAAATGTCGGTATTGCTGCTCTTTAAATGCCCGATGCGTCTGCACTTGGGGCACATGAAGAGGGTAGTCTCGAGACCGTATGCCGGGCGCTTCCCGATGAACGCGATGCGTTCCTTCTCCTGCGTCGCAAAAGCATCCTCATAGAGGTCCTTTTCTATGGCGGAATTGACCTCGTCATCGGTCATGCCCTTGAGCTCCTCGGCGTCATATACATGGACGAGCCTGCCGGTGAGCTTTCCTTTGCGGATAGTAAAGCCCCAGCGAGGCTGAGTCAGATACCCGCCCTCGAGCTTATAAGTGATCAGTTTTGCCCCCGATTTGCGCGCGAGTTTTCCGATCGTGGAGAGGAACGGGCAGGTCAGGCCGTTGAACGATCTGTTGCCCTCGGGAAATATCGCCACGTTGTAACCTGATTTCAGGCACCGGAGCATCTCTGCGACCGTGTTGACTCCGGCCTTGCCCTTTTGATGGATGATCGGCGCAAAGATGAAGTTCAGCAGCGCGAAGAGGAAACGGTTCCTCGTGATATGCTCGCTGGCCACGAAGTAGAGCTGCTTTGCTGCGGCGAGCCCGACGAATATGGGATCGTAGTTCGTATTGTGGTTGCACAGGAGCAGGTACGGTCCGTCGATCTGCGAAAGATCGTCCCAGACATAATTAAACTTTTTCCTGAAAAAGGGTTTTACGAGCCAGCCGAGAAAGGCAAAGAGCCTGACGTGGCGGCGGTGCTTTCTTTTGGTGATGCGGTCCTTTGACATATTGCAATCCTTTGCATATCATTTTTACTTTGCGCTGTCACACAAAGCTGACGGGCAGATCGCTCGGCAACCTGCCCGTCGGAAAAGGTTTTGATTATTTGATCTTGATCATATCATTTACAGGAATATCTACAGAGAATGAACCGTAAGCGGAGCTGTAGAGTCCGCCAACCTTGATGCTGCGAACATATACAGCACCCGAGTTGGAATCGGGACCGGTCCAGTCGCCGCCGGAGAAAGCCGATGTAACCTCAGTTCCCTCGTAGTAAACCTTGAAGCAGTTCGAAAGAGCTGCAGGAAGGGATCCTGTTGTCTCGGTAGCGACCTTTGTGAAGTTGGTATCAGGCTCACTCTCGATAACCTGGATCTCCTGTGTCTTAAGCGGGATGACCGCTGTTCCGTTATCTCTGGGGATAAGCTTGTAAACGGTAACGGTGTATGTACCCTTAGGAAGCTTAGCGCCCATCTTGAAAGGCTTGAACTCGACACCACCGGATGAAGTGGAGATGAGGCCGCTGTAAGCAGCGTCTGCCGGATTGATAACCTTGCCGTTCAGCGAGATGGTGTAGTAGAGATAAGGATTATCAGGTGTAACACCAAGTGTTGTAGCGGTAAGGGCCGATGTGGGAGCTGCCGTGAGCAGTGTTCCGAGTGACTCCGAAACGAAGTACTTCTTTCCATTGTCGGTTACAAAGAACTGCGCGGAAACGTAAGTAGTATCGTTGGTCTGCATGCCGTTTTTGAGCATGATATCGATGGTCTTGTCGCCGTCCACGATCATCTCGGTATTGGCGGGAACCCAAAGCGTGTTAGCATCCGTAGGAGCAACATCTTTAACATAGATAGTCTGATGTACCGGAACACAGTTTGCTATCTCGTTGCAGGTGATATTCACGGTAAAACCAGAACCACCCTTTCCGGAAGGAGTAAAGTACGATCCCTCGATGTAGCATACATTTCCTGTGAAAGTCAGAGGAGATACGGTGCCGGTAGCAACCATGGAGTTTGCATCCTGATCGATGGTGAATGTAGCGGTGTCGATTTTCTCGTTGTACTGATCGTATGCGGTAGCTGTAATATAAACATAATCGTGTACAAGAGCATTGTAATTCAATGTGTACTTGTTGAGTGTTACATCAACGCGTCTGGCCTTACGTGCTG
>JAGCSS010000051.1 GCA_017964055.1 Lachnospiraceae bacterium | reverse complement strand
GAGAGGATTCCGGGTTCATCCCGTCGGACGGCGTCATACTCAGGGAAAAAGAGTACGGCATCCGCGAGGGCGAGAGCGTTTACGATCTGCTGATCGGCGCTGTGCGCGAGAACGGGATACATCTCGAGAATAAAAAGACCTCGGTGGGAGCACACGGAGCTTATTACATCAGCGGGATCAACCATATTTACGAGTATGAGTACGGCGAGCTCTCGGGCTGGATGTATTACGTAAACGGAGAGGCGCCTTCCGTCGGCTGCGGAGACTATGAGCTGCATGACGGAGACGATGTTGCGTGGCTGTACACGCGCGAGATTGGAAGGGATATCGAACCGTAATGAAGCCTTTTGAAAGCTATAATCCCATATTTTTGTTTGTATATTTTATGACCGTGACCGTGGTCTCGATGTTCGCGTTCAATCCTGTGATGATCGCGATCGCTCTCGTGAGCGGGATACTGACGACGCTCGTTCTGGCGCCTGAGGGATGCGGCAGGTTTTTCATATATGCGGTGTTCATTTTTGTCGTGACTTCCGCGGCAAACCCGGTTTTCAGCCACAATGGTGTTACGGTGTTGTTTGTGATGAACGACAATCCGATAACGCTCGAGGCGGTGCTCTACGGTGTGGCCATGGGAACGCTGATCTGCGCGATCCTCATGATCATGAGGGTGTTCACGCGGATCATGACAGGCGACAAAATGCTCTGCATCATGGGTTCGGCGTCGCCGAAGCTGGCGCTGCTGATATCGATGACCTTCAGATTCATCCCTCTTTTTCACAGGCAGTCGGTGAAGATCGAACGCACGCAGCGCGCGCTGGGGCGGTATAGCGGAGAAAACGCGATCGACACGATCCGTATGAAACTGAAGATATTATCGATGATGACGACCTGGGGACTGGAAAACGGGATAGTGACTGCGGACAGCATGAGCGCGCGCGGGTACGGTACCGGGCGGCGAACATCGTTTTCCGTATACCGTTTCAGAAAAGCGGATGCGGTGATGCTTGCTGTGCTGGCGGTATTTGCGGGAACTGTTGCGTTTTTCATCGCGACCGATGCGGTTAAGTTTTCATATTATCCGCAGATGAGCGGGATCGCGCACACGCCCGCGGCGATAGTGTGCTACGTGCTGTACGGGCTGATGTGTCTGCTGCCTGTGATGAATGAGCTTGAGGAGAAGATCAAATGGAGATACTTAGAGTCGGGGATCTTGGGTTCTCGTACCGAATAAGCCCGGATAAAAAAGCTCTCGACGGGGTAAGCTTTTCCCTGGAGAGAGGTGACATGCTCTGTGTCTGCGGCGCTACCGGAAGCGGAAAATCCACTCTATTAAAAATGCTCAAGCGTGAGCTGACACCCGCCGGTGCTAAGAGCGGACGGATACTTGTCTGCGGCAGGGACCCGGAGGAGTTTAGCGAGCGTGAATCTGCGTCTACGGTAGGATTTGTGATGCAGAGACCCGAGCAGCAGATAGTTACGGACAAGGTCTGGCATGAGCTGGCGTTCGGACTTGAAAACCTCGCAGTGCCGCAGAAGGAGATACGGCGAAGAGTATCCGAGATCGCGGGTTATTTCGGTATCGAATCATGGTTTGAGATGAGCACGGATGAGCTCTCGGGCGGACAGAAACAGCTGCTGAACCTCGCTGCGGTCATGGTCATGCAGCCCGAGATACTGGTACTTGATGAGCCTACGGCGCAGCTCGACCCGATCGCCGCGTCGAATTTCATCGCGACGGTTGTGAAACTGAACAGAGAACTGGCGCTTACCGTAGTGATCGTAGAACACAGGCTCGAGGACATCATCCCCGTATCGGACAAGCTGCTCGTGCTGGAAGCCGGCAGGACAGTTGCCTTTGGAAGCACAAGGGAATGCGTCGGAAAACTGCTGGAAAACGGAAGAATGCTCAGATCGATGCCCGCTGCGGTGAGGATTTATGCGGCAACGCAGGGACTTAAGAAAAACGGGCCAGCACGTGACGCGGAAAGCGGCTCGGCGGCCGCCGAAATCGCGGGATTGCCGCTCGATGTCTGCGAGGGCAGAAAATATATCGAAGATAATTTCGGCAATGAAGTACGTTCCGAAACCGAGACGCCGGAACGGCTGAGCGACGATGATATCGCGCTCGAATTCAGGGATGTGTACCTGCGCTATATGCGGGATGGTAAGGATGTCCTGAGAGGGATGGACCTTAAGGTCAGAAAAGGCGAGATATTCTGCATACTCGGCGGAAACGGTGCAGGCAAATCGACGGCTGTAAGCGCCGCTGCCGGACTGATAAGGCCATATTCGGGGCAGATCAGAGTATTCGGAAAGCGTATCCGGGATTACAGAGGACAGGAGCTCTACAGGAACTGCGTGGCTATGCTGCCGCAGGATGTGCAGACTGTTTTTACGGAGGACAGTTATGAGGGGAGGCATCCCTACGATCTGTCCGGAGGAGAGCAGCAGCTGGCGGCGCTTGACATAGTGCTGCGGACTGAACCGCGCCTGCTGATACTCGATGAGCCGACCAAGGGCATCGATGTATATACGGCGGAGCAAATGGGTGAAAAGCTTAAAAGCCTGGCACAAAGCGGAGTGACTGTCGTTATCGTCACGCACGATGTGGAATTTGCGGCACGGCTGGCAGATCGCTGTGCGCTGCTGTTCAACGGTGAGATAACCTCCTGTGACAGGGCAAAGGCATTTTTCTCGGGCAATTATTTCTATACAACTGCGGCCAACCGCATGACGCGAGGGTATTACGACGGAGTCGTGACCACGGAGGATGCGGTGAGGATGTGCGGGCTGAACTGCCGCTGAGCCGGGGATTAAGTAAGCCTGCAGTACTTTGATAGGGCGCGTTCGTGCGGAACAAGAAAGAAAAAGATATGATAGTTATAAAAAACAGCGGCCTGCGTGCCGCATTGAGGATACGGATCCCTTTCATAGCGATCCCGGCACTGGTCCTCATAGGTGTCTAT
>JAGCSS010000050.1 GCA_017964055.1 Lachnospiraceae bacterium | reverse complement strand
TTCGGACTTTGAGATTGGGGAAAACGGCTTTTCCTTTGCGATAGACAACCCTTTCATCTGGGACATTACATAGCCGAACCTGTATGAGCTTACCGTGACGCTGACCCGTGACGGCGAGGCGGTCGATGAGGTCAGCACGCGCTGTGGCCTCAGAGAGATCGAATATACCGCGGATCGGGGCTTTTTCCTGAACGGCAGGAGAGTAAAGATCTACGGAGTATGCGAGCATCACGACCTCGGCTGTCTGGGCTCCGCGTTCAATAAAGCCGCGATGCGCCGCAAGATACTGATCCTGAAGCAGATGGGTGTCAACGCGATCAGGACCTCCCACAATATGCCTGCGCGCGGTCTGATGGAGCTGGCCGACGAGATGGGCATTATGATCGATTCCGAGGCGTTTGATATGTGGAGACGGTCCAAGACGGAGTTTGATTACGCGCGTTTCTTCGATGCGGACTGCGAGTCGGATATCCGCTCATGGGTAAGGCGCGACCGCAATCATCCGTCGGTCATCATGTGGAGCATAGGCAACGAGATCTATGACTGCCACGCTGACGCTTCGGCCGTGGAGCTGACCGGAAAACTCAAAGGCTTTGTTGAAGAAAACGACTATATGCACAATGCGCCCGTGACCCACGGCTCGAATTTCATGGCATGGGAAGGCGCGCAGAACTGTACGGATGTCCTGAAGCTGGCCGGATACAATTACGGCGAGCGCCTCTATGACGATCATCATGCAAAGCATCCCGACTGGATGATCTACGGCAGCGAGACTTCGTCGACTGTGCAGTCGCGAGGGATATACCATTTCCCGATGAATGTGTCTGTTATGGCAGACGATGACGAGCAGTGCTCGGGCTTAGGCAACTGCACGACCAGCTGGGGCGCGGAAAATGTCGAATATGTCATCAAAGCTGACCGTGATCACGCTTTTTCGGCAGGACAGTTCCTGTGGTCGGGCTTTGACTATATCGGCGAGCCTACGCCTTATCATACCAAGAATTCATACTTCGGACAGATCGACACCGCAGGCTTCCCGAAGGATACGTATTATATTTTCAAGGCCGAATGGACCGATGTGAAAAAGGCACCATTCGTGCATGTGTTCCCTTACTGGGATTTTAACGAAGGCCAGCTGATCGATGTGCGCGCGGCGACAAACGGCGCATCGGTCGAACTCATTGTAAACGGCGTATCGCAGGGCAAAAAGGAGATAGACCATGAGCACGGGCAGGTTCTCTGCCCGACCTGGCAGGTGCCTTATCATAAGGGTTACATCGAGGCGATAGCTTACGACGCCGAAGGCCGCGAGATCGCGCGTGAGCGCAGGGATTCATTCGGAGAGGCGGCTGAAATAAAGTGGCGCAGATTCGATCTGCATACGGATGCCGATACGGCAAATATAGCCTTCTTTGAGATATATGCGATCGACACTGACAGACACGAGGTTGAGAATGCCGACACCGAGGTACGCGTGCATGTAACGGGCGGAGAGCTGCTCGGACTCGATAACGGCGACAGCACCGACTTCGACCAGTATAAATGCGATACCCGCAGGCTGTTCGGAAACAGGCTTCTGGCTGTTGTAAGGGCGGACGAGGGACATACCGCGGACGAGGTTTCGATCACTGCCGAAACAACCGGGAACGTACCTGTGCGCAAGCTCGAGATCGTATCTCACGGCGGGCAGAGTTTCGGACCCGGACACGAAACGATCGATGTAGAGGCCGTTATCAGGCCCGGGAACGCATCCTATAACGATATTACATGGATCGCGGTCAACGATTACGCGGTAAAGACCAACTTAGCGGAACTCGAGCCCGACGGCAGTAAATGCCGTATTCACGCAAAGGGCGACGGGAAATTCCGTATCCGCTGCATGACAAAGAACGGTACGGACAGGCAGAAATGCATCTCGAGCCTCGAATTCACAGCCGAGGGAATCGGAACGGCATATTTTAACCCGTATGAGTTCGTGGCAGGGTCACTCTACACCGATTCCAAGGGTGATGTCGGCAACGGAAACGAAAAAGGCGTCGCGACACCGCGAGGTGAGGAAAGCTATATCGGATATACAAATCTTGATTTCGGCGAGTTTGGATCTGATGAGATAACACTGCCGATATTTACGCTCGACAGCAAGGAATATGTACTGCAGATATGGGAAGGCAGGCCCGGAGACGAGGACAGCGAGCTGCTCTGTGACGGACGATACTGCAAGCCGTCGATCTGGAATGTTTACCAGCCGGAGACTTATAAGCTGAAACGCAGGGTAAAGGGCGTCACGAGCATTTACTTTACGGCAAATGACAAATACCACCTTAAAGGCTTCACCTTTACCGCTCCGGACAAGGCGTTCGCGCGTATCGCGGCAGCGGAAAACAGCCGTATCTACGGCGATACGTTCACTCTGAATCCCGGTCGCGAAGAGATAACCGGTATCGGAAACAACGTGACCATAGAATTTGACGGCATGGACTTCGGAGAGCGCACCGCTCACAAACTGATCCT
>JAGCSS010000049.1 GCA_017964055.1 Lachnospiraceae bacterium | reverse complement strand
GTTGCCGCCGAATACGGATATCTGCTGCATACCGACGCGGTCCAGTCGTTCGGTCATGTGCTGCTCGATGTGGACGTGATGGGCGTGGATATGATGAGCGCTTCCGCTCATAAGCTCGGCGGACCCAAGGGTATAGGACTTCTTTACCTGCGCCGCGGCACAAAGATAGTTCCGACCATGTACGGCGGCGGACAGGAGCACGGACTGCGCTCCGGCACAGAGAATGTCGCGGGCATCGTAGGCTTCGGAGAGGCCTGCAGGCTCGCAGGTATACGTATGTCCGCGGATACTCGCTACATACATGAATTGAGAGACAGACTGGTTTACAGGATACTGAACGAGATACCCGATTCCGTGCTCACCGGACCGCAGCTGCCCGATATGGACGATAAGAGGCTTCCGGGTCATTGCTCGTTCGCGTTTAAGGGCGTTCAGGGCTCATCGCTCGTGATCGGCCTCGATATCAAGAATATCTGCGCTTCGACCGGAGCAGCCTGCTCGGCGGCCGCCAACCGACCTTCGAGGGTTTTAAAGGAGATCGGAGTAGGCGCGGAATATTTCAACGGGTCTCTCAGGCTTACGCTTTCGCGCAACAATACGATCGAAGAGGTCGACAGGACCGTTGACGCGGTTAAGGCGGGCGTTACGCAGTTAAGAGAGATGTTCGGAGATTATTGATTTATTATGATCAGGTACGATTTTCACATGCATTCATCATTTTCGGGTGATTCGGACACACCGCCCGAACAGCAGGCTGAGGAGGCGATCCGCCTCGGTGCCTCGGGCATCTGCTTTACGGATCACATGGATTATGATTATCCGATGATAAAGGAATCCGGGACAGATTTCCTGTTTGACGATGCCGAGTACTATACCCGTATGTGCGAGCTGAGAGACGCCTATAAGGGGCGGCTCGAGATCATGATCGGCATCGAGTACGGACTGAGGAACGAGCCGGAGCTGATCGGGGACATGACCGCAAAATACACGCGGCTGAACGAGACCTACGATCTCGATTTTACGATCGGTTCGACGCATTGTCTGGAACACACGGATCCGTTCTACGCGGAGCCCTTCTGGGCCGGCAGAACGCCGCGCGAGGGGCTGGAGAAGTATTTCATCGCCGTAGCCGAGAACGCAAAGAATTACGATTGCTACGATTCGGCCGGACATTTTGATTATGCCGTCAGATACGTTCCTTTATCCGAAGAGTGGAGAGGTCCGGCGGATTACGATCCGATGATCTTTTCGGACATAATCGATGAGTACTTAAAGGCCCTGATACACAAGGGCAAGGCACTCGAATGCAATACCGCGGGCATTAAATACGGCCTGGGTTTCACACATCCTCACGAAGCCGTATTGAAGCGATATCTCGAGCTCGGAGGGGAGCTGCTGACGATCGGTTCCGACGGACACAAGCCCGAGCACATTTTTTATGATTTTGAGAGAACCGAAGACTTTTTAAAAAGTCTCGGATTTAAGTATTACACGATATACCGTCATCATAAGCCCGAGTTTATCAGGCTGTGAGGCGTTTAAAGGATGAATAATGGCATTTGACGGAGTAGTAATGTCCGCCCTCACCCGGGAACTGAAAGACAGGCTTGTGGGCGGCAGAGTTATGAAGATTGCGCAGCCCGAGAAGGATGAGCTGATCCTCACGATAAAAAACTACGATCAGTATAAGCTGCTGTTGTCCGCAGACGCGGGCCTGCCGCTGGTTTATCTGACCGACGCATCGAAGGAATCACCGCTCGTCTCGCCGGCATTCTGCATGCTCCTGCGCAAGCATCTGCAGTCGGCCAAGCTTACCGGCATTTCGCAGCCGGGGCTGGAGCGTATCATCAATTTTGATTTCGAGCATCTCGACGATATGGGCGATCTGAAGAAGAAGCGCCTGATCATCGAGATCATGGGCAAACACAGCAATATAATCCTCTGCGATGACAACAATACGATCATCGACAGCATAAAGAGGATACCTTCATCGGTCAGCTCCGTTAGAGAGGTGCTTCCGGGCAGGGAGTATTTTGTGACCGAGACAGTTAAAAAGACAGATCCGGTCACTATGGATCTTGCTAGCTTTAAAGACACCGTCAGGGCGATAAACGCAGGCCTGCATGAGTCGTTGTACAAAGGTTTTACGGGCATCAGCCCGCTGCTTGCGAACGAGGCGGTATACAGGGCGGGACTCGACCCCGATCTGCGCGCCGCCGATATCGATGATGATCTGCTCACGCATCTGTATAAGACATTTTCGCGCATGCTTGAGGAAGTGGCGGAGGGCAGCGTATATCCCAATATAGTTTACAGGGACGGCGCGCCTTACGAGTTTTCCGTTGTCAGGCTGTCACTGCTCGAGAGCACGGACGCGGCCGAAACCGTGACCTTTGATTCTGTCAGCGCGCTGATACGCGAGTATTATGTGGCCAGAAGCAATACGGCGAGGATCCGCCAGCGCTCCTCCGATATGGCAAAGATCATATCGAACGCCATAGGACGTGCCGCCAAAAAGTACGAATTGCAGCAAAAACAGCTCGAGGATACCGCAAAACGCGATAAATACAGAGTTTACGGCGAACTGCTCACAGCATTCGGATATATGGCCGAGCCCGGAGCAAAAAGCATAAAGGTCAATAACTACTACACCGGTGAAGATATCGTCATTCCGCTCGATCCCGAGCTTTCGGCGATCGATAACGCGAAAAAGTATTTTGACAGATATTCCAAGCAGAAGCGCACCGCGGAGGCTACGGAGAAGTTTTTAGCAGAAACCGAAGAGGAGCTTCAGCATCTCGAATCGGTAAAGATGTCTCTCGACATCGCAGAGCATGAGGAGGATCTCGAGGAGATCCGCGACGAGCTCGTCAGCTGCGGATATATGAAACGGCCTGCGGGCAGAGGGGGCAAGCCCGGAGCAAAAGGCGCAAAGAAGTCCGGACGCAGGGTCAGCGAGCCGATCAGGTACAGGACTGAGGACGGTTTCCTTATCAGTGTCGGCAGGAACAATTATCAGAACGACGAGCTGACATTCAAGTTTGCCAACGGAGCCGACTGGTGGTTCCACGCCAAGGGCTGTCCGGGTTCGCACGTTGTACTGAAAACCGACGGCAGAGAGGTCCCCGACAGGGTATTTGAACAGGCGGCCGCCGTTGCCGCGTTTTATTCGAGGAACAGAGACGGCGAAAAGGTCGAGGTAGATTATCTCGAGCGCAAAAACGTTAAAAAGCCCAACGGCGCAAAGCCCGGATTTGTCGTATATTATACGAATTATTCCATGGTCGTGAGACCGGGAACTGAGGGTTTGATACAGGAAGAACAGTAATAGGGAAAGAGGACAGGAGATAAGCATGATCTACAGATTAAAGCTCGGAAATCCGTTTGAGACCGACGCGGTCGTGAATTTTGAGGAGGTCAACGACCGCAGTGACGTAGAATTCCTGGAACTGCTCGGGAATCTTGAGGTACAGCTCTTTATCGACAATCATCCTTCCGACGGCCAGCCGGCCGTAACGGTGACCTATGAGATGTCGGATGAGGCCGTGATCTACGGACTGGGCGAGTCCATGCGCGGCATGAACAAGCGCGGGTATAAGTATATCTCGGATAACACCGATGAGCCCGATCAGCTCGAGGGCAAGCACAGCCTTTACGGCTCGCACAACTTTATCGTGGTCAAGGACGCCGAGGAGATCTTCGGACTGTTCTTTGATTATCCCGGAAAGATGGAGTTTGACCTCGGTTTCACGCACAGGAACGAGATAATGATCACCGTGCCTTCACGCGACCTGAACATCTACATGATCAACGGCGTCGATATCAAGGGCATAGTAAAGCAGTTCAGGAGCATCATCGGACAGAGCTATATCCCGCCGCTCTGGGGCTTCGGATACGGTCAGTCACGCTACAGCTACGAGACCGCCGACGAGGTCAGAGAGGTTGTCAACAAGTACAGAAAGCTCGGCATCCCGCTCGATTGCGTGTATCTCGACATCCATTATATGGACGGCTACAAGAATTTCACCGTCGATAAACAGCGCTTCCCTAATTTCGCGGAGTTTGTCGAAGAGCTCAGGGAGCAGGGAGTCAGGCTCGTGCCGATCATTGACGCGGCGATTAAGAACGAAGAAGGCTATCAGCCCTACGACGAGGCAAAGGCCAAGGGATATCTGTGCACAAACGAGGACAATTCACTGTTCGGAATCGGTGTATGGCCCGGCTGGTGCAATCTGCCCGATTTCCTGCGTCCCGAGGTCAGGGCATGGTGGGGAGAGCAGTACGCGACCCTTACGGATGCCGGTATCGAGGGCTTCTGGAACGATATGAACGAGCCTGCGATATTCTATACGGGCTGGAGCTTCGGCGCCACCATAGATCTGCTCGATGAACTCGCGCTGAACGAGAACGAGCCCAAGGTAGAGGATATCTACCGCGTATCAGATTCGATACATGCATGGCGAAGCCATAACGAATATAAGCATTTTTACCATAAGGTCGACGGTAAAAAGATTCGTCATGACAAGGTCCACAACCTCTACGGATACAATATGACCAGAGGCGCGTTCGAGGGACTTGAAGAGCAGCTCGGAGGAAAAAGACCGCTGCTGTTCTCGAGATCGTCGTATATAGGCGCGCATCGCTACGGCGGCATCTGGACGGGCGACAACAATTCATGGTGGTCGCATCTGCTGCTCAATCTTCAGCAGCTGCCGGGCCTCAATATGTGCGGCTTCCTGTATTCGGGCGCCGACACCGGCGGATTTGGATATGATACCAGCGAAGATCTGTTGATGAGATGGATCGCACTCAGCATATTTACGCCTCTTTTCCGTAATCATTCGACTATCGGGAGCAGACGTCAGGAGTGCTATGAGTTCGACAACAACGAGGGCTTCAAGGAGATAATCGCTCTCAGATACAGGCTTATCCCGTACCTTTACAGCGAGTATCTCAAGGCCGCACTCAACAACGAGATGCTTTTCAGGCCGCTCGGCTTTGATTATGAGGATGATGATCATGCTCACACCGTTGAGGACCAGCTCCTGCTCGGCGAGGGTCTGATGATCGCACCCGTATATACGCAGAACGCGGTAGGCAGATATGTTTATCTGCCCGAGGAGATGCTCTTCGTTAAGTTTAAGACGGCTACGGAGTATACGACAGAGGTCATGCCCGCCGGACATCATTACATCGCGTGCGCGCTCGGAGAAGTGCCGCTTTTCCTGCGCAAAAGCCATATACTGCCGCTCGGCAATATCCAGGTATGCACCGACGATATGCGCCACTATAAGGAGGCAGGCAGCAACGGTGAGCTCACAGGCAATGATTTCGAGATCATCGCGTTCCCCGAGGCGGAGGACGAGTCCCCGAGGAACGATAAATATGAAATGCTGATCGAGGTTAACCGCGAGATCGTGGTCAACAATATCTTTAAGATCGGCGAGGAGGAAAACAACTAGTGTTACTTAAGCTTGAAAGGAAATTCGGCAGATATGCGATAAAGAATCTGATGCTGTACGTGATGATCGTATATGCGCTCGGAATGATCGTTTTCTTTATCAATCCGCTGATCTACTACAATTACCTGATGCTCGACATCGATATGATCCTGAAGGGTCAGGTGTGGAGGATATTCACCTTCCTGATACAGCCGATGGATGACAGCCTGCTGATCGCCATACTGCTGATGTATGTTTATTATTCGATCGGAACGAGCCTCGAATATGTCTGGGGAACCTTCAGATTCAACCTGTTTTACTTTATGGGCATATTCTCGAATATACTCGCCGTGGTACTGATCTACATCTTCACCAGGCTTTATCTCGGAGCGGGCCTCAGTTTCCCGATATCGCTCGGATATCTTAACATGTCGATGCTGCTCGCGTTTGCGGCCACATTCCCCCAGGCACAGTTCAACCTGATGTTCCTGATACCCATTAAGGCCAAGTGGCTGATGATCGGCTATTTCGTGATCCTCGGATACAACATCGTCAAAGGCTTCGTTGACGGAGGCTTTGTATTCGGCGTATGCACGACGATAGTGATACTTGTTTCGCTGGCGAACTTCTTCGTTTATTTCTTTATGACGAGGAGCTATCTGTCGCCGAAGTCTGTAAAGCGAAAGATGGATTTCTCGAGGAGCTACACATCCGGCATGCGCGAAGGCATGAGCCATTCAGTCAACGATCCACAGACCGGCAGAAAAGTCATTACCAGGCACAAATGCGCGATCTGCGGACGTACGGAGCTCGACGGGGCGAATCTGGAATTCCGCTTCTGCTCGAAGTGCAACGGCAATTATGAGTACTGTCAGGACCATCTGTTTACGCATGAGCATGTTCAGTAAGAGATTATGTTGACAAAGGACCTAAAGCTTATCCTGCATGAACCGAGGCTCGGGCTGTTTGCTGCGATCCTGCTGGCTGCGGCGATCACGGCCGTGCTGTTCGGGCGCGCGGATTATGAGAGCCCGCGCATCGCGATGGGCGTCGCGGACCATGATGCTTCCGAGTATTCTTCGCTGCTGATATCGTATTTCCGCGATAATGAGGTGTTTAGTTCATATATAGAGGTGGTCGAGGCGGACGAAGAGGAGCTCGAAGAGAGATTCGCGAACGGAGACCTCGATCTGTATCTCGTGATACCTGAGGCATTTACCGCCAATCTGATAAATATCAACAATGTCGCGATGAAGGCTGTGATCAACAGCTCCGATCCGACAAAGGCAGTGGTCTACAGGAACCTGCTTGAGAGCTATTCGCAGTACATCACGGCGGTTGAGGCGGGATGCCAGACCCTGTACGATGTGATGTCCGCGGACGGATATCCGGCCGCGACGATTTCTTCGGAAAATGTCGCGGTATCGTATGACCTGATATTCACGGCGCTCGGCAAGGATACATTTTTCGAGAGAGAATACATAGAGCGTTTTGAAGGCATATCGCTGGTCAACTATTACATCTATTCGCTGATCATGCTGCTGGTGCTCTATATCGGGGCATTTGCGGGCCTGAGCACGCTGAAGGAGAAGCTCGGCAGCGCAGAAAAGAGGCTCGCGACCATCGGACGACATCCGTTAGCGGGGCGGCTTTCCAAGGCATTTTCCTATACGCTTGTCTGCGGACTGCTGCTGTGCGCCGTTATGGCTGTTCTGGAGCTTGCAACTCCGGTCAGGATAAAACCTTTGGCGATCGTTGTTATACTGCCTGTAGTGTTTGTCAGCTGTTTTGTATTCGCTGTTTTCGGCTCGTGCTTTAAGAGTGTTGCAAGCTATGTCATTACCGCGAATATGCTGATACTGCTGCTGACGGTCGCAGGCGGAGGCATTATACCGATCATGTATCTGCCTGAGGCCATGGCTTCGGTTGCCAGGCTGACACCCAATTACTGGTTTATCAGGATGCTGCTATGAATGAATTTACACTGCGGTTAAAGCTCCTGCTGAGGGACCGGACCGCCACCATATGCTATATAGCCGTCTGCCTGGTCATCCTGTTCGTCATCATGGGACTCAACATTCATTCCGAGGAACGTTCGAGTCTGCCGATAGGACTGGTCACAGAGGATGAGAGCAGTGAGGCGCGCATACTTTCCGACAAGATACGCGCAAACGACGCGCTGTATGTCTATACCGATGAGTTCGAGCCGCTGTACGATATGCTGCTCGACGGCTATATCAACTGCATATTCGTTATCAAGAACGGATACGGTGACTCGGTGCGCCGGGGCAGCCCTTCGGAAACGGTTATGCTGTACGCTGCCGAGGACGATAAGGTCTCGACGATAATATCTGACATCGTTGCGGGCTGCATGATGTATGAGATATGCCTCGACAAGGCATTTGTCAGATACCTGAAGCTGGAGCCCATAGAAGGCAGAAATAAGCTTGATTTCGACGCTTTTTCGGAGTATCTTGAAACACTGGCGGGAAGCGATGAGTTCCGCTTTGCGTTCGATGTAAAATATGTTGACGGCGCTTCGGGCGAGGCTTCTCCATCCGATATCACGAACGGCATGATATACAGGCAGATGATCGCCGGGATGCTCGCGATGCTGCTGATGCTGGTATGCTTCTGTTCTTGCAATCCGGTCGTTTCCGAGTTTGAGAGCGGCATACGGGGGAGGCTTAAGACCGTGGGGACACACAGGCTTAAGGGAGCGCTGCTTGAGATCGCGGCCCTGATCGCATACAGCCTGCCGGTCATCGTACTTATCTCTGTCATGCTTTTCGGTACCGCGGGTATGGGCGGGAGCTTAAGACTCCTGCTGATCGATCTGGTTTTTGCTTTTTTCTGCTGTGCGGTATTTTACCTGTTCGCGTTTATCTGCAGGAGCGTTTTTGTTTATCAGCTGCTGGGTACGGTGTTCCTCATCGTGTCGGGCGTTACGGGCTTTGTGAGCGTATTTTCGGGGCTTATGGGTACACCGTCGTTTTCCGCTTCACCCGCCGCATGCTATATCGATGCGTTTATCAAATATGTACTGCGCGCGTAGCCTTTCCGGCTAAATCCAATCGCGCGCGATCAAGGGATTTTTATGAGTTCAAAGAATTATCTCGAGAAGGATGTTCCCGAGTGCTATTACCTTATTTCGATGGTCATGGGAGCCATTGATTATTATATGTTCTATGAATCCTGGGCAGGCAAGCCCGGCGAGGACGACGCAAGGCATCATTCGTTTGATGAGCTGCCTCACGGAAAAGAGGTTGTGGACGAGCTGTCGGATATCGTAAAAACAGTATATCTGGACGGCCTCGAGAATGCCGATATCGCCGAGGTGAGCCGCAGGATATTTGAGTTCAGGGAGCGCGTAAAGGCGCTCGCGATAGACCTGATCTCATATTCCGACCGTTTCAAGCTCCATGAGTATGTGATCAATCGCATCAAGCCCGTCGACAAGAGTACTCTCAAGGTATTCAATAACGACGCTGCGGCCAGAGATGTGCTCTCAGCCGTATTCTCGAGCGGAGAAAACGCCGAGATCAATGAAAACATCAAGCTCGCAGTATCCCAGCTGCCTCTGAGGATGTCAAAGACAAAATTCTTTGATATCATGGAGAATTCGCTGAAGAAATATATCGGGACCGATTCACTCGCGCTCGACCGTGAACTGTATATGCTGAGGACTTCGGCAGGACTGAAGTCCGTTTCGGAGGATGTATATCCCGGTCTCGAAGCCAAGCTTAACGAGCTGGCGCATGCCGATTACGACAATGTGGATGAGACTTCGTATCCTGTGCTTGAAGGCCGTCTGATAGAGGCTGTGCAGGTGATCACCGACATGAGCGAGCTGCTGCAGTCGGCGGAGACCATCGTTAACCGCATGGCGGTCATGGTTATGTGCTTTTCGAATGTCGAGACCGTTTTTTCAAAAGAAACCGCCAATGTAAAGGTGCTGGTTTCAGAGGCTGCGGAAGGTCTGGCTAATCCTGCCGATAAGGAAATGAGTGATGACGTTCTCAAAAGCCTGCAGATGCTCGAAGGTATCTTTGAGCCTGTGATGGAGCGCCTGCAGAAGTATCAGACACGCGCGGCCAAGCAGAATCTCGACGGCAGCGATACGGATGTGAGACCTCTGCTCGAGACCTTTGATTCGTGTGAGAAACTGATGTCGCCTTCAGTATTTGCGGACCTTAAGGACGAGGTCTCGCATGAGCTCGCGGAGGTTGAGGTTCAGGGTAAATTTGAGGAAATAAAGGGAGAGCTATCGGAGGCGTTCGGATCCGATCTGAAGCTCATGCAGAGAGCCAGGATGGCTGCGATACTTTCACAGCTGCCCGTATTTTTCAACTCCCGCACGGATGTAATGAACTATGTACGCGATTCGCTCGACGGCTGCCGCGATACCTATGAGAAGATGGTTGCCGTAAAGCTTATCCTGGATACGGCAAAGACCAACAGATAACACGGGGACAGTATGATCACTTGGGATGATAATCTTCGATGCTCTGAGCGCATAAAAAAAGAGCTCGGCAGCATTCGCAGACGCGTAAAGAGAAGAAGGGCAACATCGGCCACGACTTTCTGCGTTACGCTCGCGACTAACGAAAAGAATCTCTTTGATATTTACAACATGGGAGAGCTGCTCTTTGAGCATTATCGCAGGTCTGACGTCGATCTGCATATCATCGGGCTCGCGGACACAAGGGAAGAGGCCTGTGAGCTGGCCGCCGAGATCGTCGGGGAGATATACGAGGCGACAGGCGGATTCGATGTAAGGAAGTATTTTGGTGCGGTATAACGGGAGGAAAGCATGCTTTCTGTGATATTGATGATCCTGAAGATCATTGGGATCGTTCTGCTGAGTCTCTTGGGACTGGTGCTTTTCCTGCTTTTACTGGTCCTCGCGGTGCCGGTCAGGTACCGGGGAAAGGCCGGAAAGGCAGAGGCGATAGCTGCCGATGTACATGTGACATGGCTGCTCCATCTGGTCCATCTGATCGTCTCGTACGGCGAGGAGGGGCTTGTCAAAAAGATAAAGATATTTGGATTTGCGCTGAAAGATAAGTCCGGGGACAGCAGTAAAAAGGGTGATGACGGTACTATCGAAGCAGGGGAAAGCGATACCGGAACAACCGATACCTGTAAATCAGATAAAGTTGACGTCAAAGATAATCCCGCAGCTGTCGATAAAACCGATAATATATCTGATAACAAAGCCGACAGTAAAGCCGATAACAAGGCAGAAACCGCCGATAAGAACAAAAAAGCGGAAACTGTAAGCGGGAAATTCGACGACAACAAACTTCCCGGTCACAAAGTCGGTAAGAAAGAGAACAAAAAGCATAAGAAAAAGTCCGGCCCGGACAAAACCGATAAACCCGATAAAATCGATACAACCGATAAAACGGAACCCGAAGAGATAGATCCGGAGACCGGAGAAAAGCAGAGCTTTTTCGACAAAATCGAGGCAAAGAAAACCGATATTGCCGAAAAGCTCAAGAACATTTATAATAAACTGGTGCACTACAAAGAGATCATAGACGATCCGAGATTCAGGAACGGTATCCGTTATGCTTTAAACCGCCTGTTCGCCGCGCTCAGGCATATGATGCCGAGACGGCTCAGGGGCTGGGCACATTACGGATTCGAGGATCCTTCGACGACCGGATATATCACGGCCGCGGTTGGCGCGACTTACGGTATGTTCTCCGATCACATGAAGTTCGAGCCCGATTTCGAGAACGAGGTCCTCGAGGGCGATATAGAGTTCAGAGGGCATGTAAGGCTCGGGACCGTGTTGTTCATTGCATTACAGGTCATTCTGAAAAAGGATTGCAGATTTGTTTATAAAACGATAAAGGCAGAGGGGAAAGACTGATATGGCTGAAAATTTTAACGAGACCGCAGCAGCATTGTTTAAGGGAATGGATTCTTTTATTTCCGCAAAGACGGTTGTCGGAGACGCTGTTAAGTTTGATGACGGAACGATCATCGTCCCGCTCGTTGATGTTTCCTTCGCGGTAGGCGCGGGCGCTTTTGCCAAGGATTCGAAGAACAGCGCGGGCGGCGGCATGGGCGGCAAGATTACCGCCAATTCGGTGCTGGTCATTCAGGACGGCAAGACCAGGCTCGTCAACATCAAGAACCAGGATACCGTGACGCGCGTTCTTGACGCCATTCCCGAGGTCATCGACCGCATAAAGAAGACTCCGAAGGACAAGGAGCAGGAAGAGGAAATGGACAAGAAAGGCCGTAAATTCATCGACAAAAATCTGAAATAAAAAACAGTTGCATTATTTTTGGGCTTATGTTAAAATCGGTTTGTTTGAGGCATTAAAAGAAATAATTTTCTGCGCCTAATATGGATTAAGGAGGTGTGTTAGGTGGCAAAGTGTGAGATCTGTGAGAAGGCTAACATGTACGGACATCATCTGAGTTACTCCAGAAGCCACGTTTCAAGACGTGCGAACAGAGTATGGAAGTCAAATGTTAAGTCTGTCAGAGTAAAGACTGAGGGCGGAACAAAGAAGATGTATGTTTGCACTTCATGTTTAAGAGCAGGCAAGGTAGAGCGTGCTTAAAGGCGATTTGTATGGGGCTGCTTTTGGCAGTCCCATATTTGCTTTTGTAAGGCAGAAATCAGGATCGGCCGTGAGCCGTTCCAAAAGAGGAGGACAAAAACATGAACGTTACCATAATGACCGAAAACGGTGAGATTATTGTTGACAATGACGTGATCGCAAAGTGCGCCGGCGCCGCTGCATGCGAGTGCTTCGGAATAGTCGGAATGGCTTCGATCAACGTACGCGACGGTCTGGCAAAGCTCTTAAAGGTTGAGAACCTTGCAAACGGAGTTAATGTCAGGGTAGAAGACAATAAGCTCAGGATAGACCTTCATATTATTGTTTCTTACGGTGTGAATATTCCTTCTGTCTGCGAGAATCTTCGCGAGACGGTTAAATATAAAGTCGAAGAATGTACCGGACTTGATGTTGTGACAGTCAATATCTATGTTGACGGCGTTCGCGTGATTGATTAAGGATATTAGGAGGAATATATCGTGACTGTTAAATCGATTGATGCGGCGCTCATGCGCAAGTTGTTCCTTGCGGGAGCGCAGGCTATAGATTCCGAGAAGGATGTGATCAACGAGCTGAATGTTTTCCCGGTCCCCGACGGAGATACGGGTACAAACATGACCATGACGATCATGTCGGCGGCACGTGAGGTCAACGCACTTCAGGATCCGGGCATGGGAGAGCTCGCAAAGGCTATCTCCAGCGGTTCCCTTCGCGGTGCCAGAGGTAATTCCGGCGTTATCCTTTCTCAGCTTTTACGAGGCTTTACAAAGGTTATACGTGATTATAATGAAATAACCGTCGATGTTGTTTCCGCAGCTTTTTCAAAGGCTGTTGAGACCGCTTATAAGGCAGTTATGTAGCCCAAGGAGGGCACGATCCTTACCGTTGCTAAGGGCGGCGCCGAAAAGGCAGCCGAGCTGGTAGGACAGACAGAGGATCTGGTCGAGTTCGTCGGCAAGATCATCGATCATATGGAAGAGGTTCTCGCTCTGACTCCCGAGCTGCTTCCCGTACTTAAGGAAGCCGGCGTAGTGGATTCGGGCGGACAGGGTCTGGTTGTTATCATGAAGGGCGGATATGATGTTCTTTGCGGTAAGGAGTTCAGCTTTACCGGAGAGAGCACACCCACCGTTCCCGCTTCGTCGGAGCGCGGTCCCGTCAATACCGAGAATATTTCTACCGCCGATATCAAATTCGGATATTGCACCGAGTTCATCATTCTGCTCGAGAAGGAGTTCGGCGAGCAGGAAGAGCGTAAGTTCAAGGCATTCCTTGAGTCGATCGGTGATTCCATCGTTTGCGTCGCAGACGATGAGGTAGTTAAGGTACATGTACATACCAATCATCCGGGCAAGGCTTTCGAAAAGGGTCTCGAGTATGGTCAGCTCACCAAGATGAAGGTTGACAACATGCGCGAGGAGCATAACGAAAAGCTTTTCCTCGAGCAGGAGAAGGCTCAGGCGGCAAACGGTGCGGCACCCGCGCCCGCAGCTGAGGAGCCCAAGCCCGCAGAGCCCCGTAAGCCTGTCGGATTCATCGCTGTTTCGATCGGTGAGGGCATCAACGAGATATTTAACGGCTTAGGCGTCGATTACCTGATCGAGGGTGGTCAGACCATGAACCCCAGCACCGAAGACATGCTGAACGCGATCGATGCGGTCAACGCGGACACGATCTTCGTCATGCCCAATAATAAAAACATAATCCTTGCTGCGGATCAGGCCAAGGCCATGACCGAGGACAAGAATATCGTTGTTATTCCTTCGAAAACAGTTCCTCAGGGCATTGCGGCCATTATCAGCTATCTTCCCGACAAAACGGTCGATGAGAACGAGGCTGCGATGCGCGACGCGATGAAGAACATCAAAACAGGTCAGGTCACCTATGCCGTTCGCGATACAAAGATAGACGGCAAGGAGATCAAGATGGGCGACTACATGGGTCTGGACGATCATACGATCCAGAGTGTAGGAACCGATCTGTTTGAAACAGCTGTCGGACTTATCGATTCGATGATCGATGAGGATTCGGAGCTCATCAATATCTATTACGGCGAGGAGGCAGACGAGGCTTCCGCACAGGCTATTGCCGATGCCGTTACCGAGAAGCATACAAACGTTGATGTTGAGATACATAACGGCGGACAGCCGATCTATTATTACATTGCGTCCGTTGAATAAAGAAAGCGTGGACAAATGCAGCTATCAGAACTGAGAAAGACCATCCTGGTCATCGATGATATGGCAGCCATTCTGGAACATGCAAAGCAGCTGCTGAAAGGAGAGTACAGCGTTATCCCGTGTGTTTCGGCCAAACAGGCGCTCGATATCATGGACAAACGCATACCGGATCTCATCCTGGTGGACATCAATATGCCCGAGATGGACGGTTTTGATTTCATAAGGCAGGTCAAATCGGACGAGCGTTTCTCGGATGTGCATGTGATGATGATCACGGCAGAGATCACATCCCAGATCGAGAGCAAGGGCTATGAGCTCGGTGCGGAGAACTTCATTCTGAAGCCTTTCTCGCAGCCGGTAATGCTCAAAAAGATTTCAGAGTGTTTGAAGAGCTTATAATTTAAAAAGGTGCCTGTCACCGTATATGGTGACGGGCACCTTTTGCTATCGAAACCTTTGTATCATTCGGGTCTTTTTGCAAGAGTCACCGTAACGGTGTGTTCCTCGTAACGGCCGGCCTTTATCGTGTAAACGGTAAGCTCTGCGGTCTCACCTGCTCTTATCCTGGAGATGCGGTTCTTCAGGTCCTCCATGGTTCTGACCTTTCTGCCGTTGATGGCGGTGATGATATCGCCCTCACGCAGCTCCGAAGCAGCAGCGGGAGAGTCGGGAGCGATAGAGAATACATATACGCCTACGGGCATACCGAAGCCGGTAGAATAGGACTCGGTGACATCCTTGCCTTCGATGCCGAGATAACCGATCTCCGAAGCGTCAAGCGTAACATCGTCGATCAGATCGTTGATGATCGGGATCGCCGTATTGATCGGGATGGCATAGCCCATGCCTTCAACGCTGGTATCGGAGTATTTAACTGAATTGATGCCGATGACCTGTCCGTGCACGTTGAGCAGGGGACCGCCGCTGTTGCCGGGATTGATCGCGGTATCGGTCTGTATCAGGGAGTTTGTATTGCCTTCTACAGTGACTTCGCGGTTGAGGGCGCTGATGTAGCCGACCGTGGTCGACTGTCCGTACCCGAGAGCAGTTCCGAGGGCGATGGACCTCGAGCCGACGGTTACCGTATCGGAATCACCGAGAGATGCGATCCTGATGGCTGCAAGATCATCTGCCGTAAGATCGCTTAAGTTGACTGAGATAACAGCGAGATCGTAGCTCGGATCCGTACCGACGGTCTCTGCGGGAACAACCTTATCGTTGCAGAGTGTGACGGTTATTTCCTGAGCATCCGCGACAACGTGGTTATTTGTGGCTATGT
>JAGCSS010000048.1 GCA_017964055.1 Lachnospiraceae bacterium | reverse complement strand
GCGATCGTATCCATGAGCGAGTCGATCTTCGAATCCTCGAAAGGTACGACAGGCAGCAGGGGACAGAACAGCTCGTGCATGACGATCGGCTCGTCGGCCTTTACGGGATAGATCACGGTCGGGGCATAGCGCAGGGTATCGGCATTTCCTTTTCCGCCGTAAACTATGCGGTCCCTGTATTGTTCCGCTTCGTTCGCGCATTTGTCGTAAGCGCCTTTTGTGATCAGGCGGGGATATTCCTTATTGGCCAGAGGATCGCCGATCTGACGGTCAAACTCCTTTTTGAGTTCCTCGACAAAAGCGTCGGCAACCTCCTTCGCGACAGCTATCTGGTTGATGTTGATGCAAATCTGTCCCGCGTTCAGGATCTTGAAAAACGCGATCTTGCGGGCAGCGTCCTTTAGATCGGCGTCCTTGCGGACAACGGCCCAGTTGCCGGTCTCGCCGCCGAGCTCGAGGGCTACGGGGGTCAGGTGCTTTGACGCCTTCTCGAGGACATGCGATCCGACTTTTGGACTACCGGTGTAGAATATTTTGTCGAATCTCTCATCCAGGCACATATCGGCCACATCATGTCCGCCGTCGATGACGGTCACGAATTCGGGCGGGAAGGTTTCTGCGATCAGTTCCGACACAGCCTTCGTGCAGGCTGCGGATTTTGAGCTGCATTTGATCACGGCGGTATTGCCGCCGGAGATCGCCGCGACGAGCACGCCGAGCGAGAGCATGATCGGGAAATTAAAGGGGCTGATGATCAGCGTCACGCCGTAGGGCATCTTGTAAACCTTTGTGAAAATGCTCGGGAAGCAGGCAAAACCGCTGAAATGTGTCTCGGGACGCGCCCATTTTGAGAGCCCGTGCACGGTCTCGTTCGCTTCCATGATAACGGGACCGATGTCGCAGAAATAGGCCTCCGCGCTGCTCCTGCCGAGGTCCTCGGCCAGAGCCTTTTCAAGCTCCGTATGGTTCGCCTCGAGTGCTGCGGCGAGCTTTTTAAGCTGCTGTTTTCTCCATGCGATGTCAAGCGTGGTGCCCGTCCTGAAAAAGGCGCGCTGCTTTTCTACGATCGAATGTATTTTTTCCTGTGTAATATCTGCCATAGCATCTCCTCTTGCCCCATTGCAGGCGTTTGTCCCGGGGGCGTTCCGTATTCTAAAGCGATTATACACCAAATGTTCCCGCCGGTGGATAAAGAAATGCTAAATTACCCTAAAGAAAGGATAAACCTCCCCGCGCGCCATGCTTTACAGAATGCGGTGCTTTCTGCTAAAATGTGAATACGTATGAGTTTTTTTCAGGGGTTTTCAGGGAGTAAAAATGGATCTTAAAGAAATGAAGAAAAATGCGCGGAGTGTTCTGAAAAAGCACTACTGGCTGTTTGTGATGGTCTGTCTGTTCGCGTCGATGATCGGCGTTGACAATACGGACGCCTTCGCCCGGCTGCGTTCCGCGCTAAACGTGAGCGTGGACGTGAGGAACGATGTGATCTACAACAGCGAAGCGGGTCTTGCGGATATTTATTATTACGTGTTCGGGGACGAGGAAGAGCCCGACACTTACGGAACCGGCAAATACAAAAAGATCGGTCCCGTGGAACTCGGAAGGGCGGACGGAGTATTCGCGAAGACGATCAACGGCATAACGTCCGGCAGCTTTCTCGTAAGGCTGTTCTATATCATCAATTCCTTTGCGCGTTCGGAGAGCGCGGCGGTGGTCATATTCCTTGCGATCATCATCCTGGCGGCATTTTTTGTATGGTTCTTTATATGCCGCGTGGTAATGGTCATATCGCGAAGGCTGTTCCTTGAGAGCAGGCTGTATGCGGTGATCCCTCCGGGACGCATCTCGTTCCTGATCCGCGTGAGGAAATGGTTCCATGTAGCGGTGATACTGATGTGCTCGTTCTTCGTGCAGCTGGCCTGGTGGTTTACGATAGCGGGAGGTTTCATCTCCTATTACGCGTATATCCTGGTGCCTTACATCGCGGCCGAGAATCCGGATATCCCGGCAAAGGAAGCGCTCAGGCTCTCGAAGACCATGATGAAGGGCCGCAAATGGAAGCTTTTCTGCATGCATCTGAGCTTTATCGGCTGGAAGCTGCTCGGCCTTGTGACGCTGGGACTTCTCGATACATTCTATACGGTTCCGTACATGACCGCATTTTTCGGTGAGTTCTATGCGGCGCGGCGCGCTGAGGCCATAGAGGAAAAGCTCCCCGGATATGAGTTCTTAAACGACAGATATCTGTTTGAATACGCGGAGCAGGAGACACTCTACGGCGCGTATGCGGATATGCTGACCGACGCGAATGTCGTGGAGCAGCCGGGAGCGAGAAGCAGGATCGGGGAATTCTTCGCAAGCGTGTTCGGCATCGTGCTGAAGACCTCAAAGAGGGAACAGGCATGGTGCGAATATGAGGAAGACCAGATCCGCAGACATACCATCGAAAAGGTCATGCAGTACGAAGCTTATCCCCGCAGGCTCTTTACGCTGCCCGAAAAGAATCTGGCGGTCAGACCCGAGAAGCTGCATTATATCAGGCATTATTCTCTCAGCTCGATAGTGATCATGTTCTTCGCTTTTTCGTTCGTCGGCTGGATATGGGAGGTCTCGATCCATCTGGTCGAGGACGGCATGTTCGTGAACAGGGGCGTCATGCACGGACCCTGGCTGCCGATCTACGGCTCGGGAGCGCTGATGATACTGATCGTGCTGAACAGGTTCAGGAAGAACCCGTGGCTTGAGTTCCTGCTGGCGGTCGTTCTCTGCGGAGTCGTGGAGTATTTCACTTCGTGGCTGCTCGAGGTCAATCACGGCGGCACGAAATGGTGGGATTATACGGGTTATTTCATTAACATAAACGGAAGGATATGCGCCGAAGGACTGCTGGTTTTCGGCATAGGGGGAATGGCGGTCGTTTACTTTTTGGGGCCGCTCCTCGACAATGTGCTGAGGCGCATCAGGGGAAGATACATTTTCCCGCTGTGCGCGATACTCGTTATCGCGTTCGTGATCGATATGATCTACTCGCATTACTATCCGAATATGGGAGTGGGGATCACGGATTACGGAGCGAAAAAAATTATTGATATAGTTGGTTATTTGTAATAAAATGAGCGAAAAGTCAACAAAGGAGACAACAGGCTATGGCTGAAGAGATCATCAGAGAAACGGAAGAGGTATCGGAGAATACCAATTTCATCTACAACTTCATCAAGGAGGATATTGCCGAAGGCGGACAGTTCGCGGGCAAGACCGTGCACACGAGATTTCCTCCGGAGCCTAACGGATATCTGCATATCGGTCACTGCAAGGCGCTGTGCATCGATTTCGGAATGGCCGAGAAGTTCGGCGGCATCTGCAATCTCCGTATGGATGACACGAACCCCGCGAAGGAGGATACCGAGTACGTTGTCAATATCCAGCAGGATATCCACTGGCTCGGCTTTGACTGGGGCGACCGTTTCTTCTACGGTTCGGACTATTTTGACAAGGATTACGAGTATGCGATCGAGCTGATCAAGAAGGGTCTGGCATATGTATGCGAGCTGACTCCCGAGCAGTTCAAGGAGTACAGGGGCGATACCTCTACTCCCGCAAAGTCGCCTTACCGTGACAGACCCATAGAGGAGAACCTCGCACTGTTCGAGAAGATGAAGAACGGCGAGGTTGAGGAAGGAAAGATGACGCTCCGCGCGAAGATCGATCTCGCGAGCGGCAACTTCAACATGCGCGACCCCGTCCTCTACCGCATCCGCTATATCGAACACCACCGCCAAGGCACCAAATGGTGCATCTTCCCGATGTACGACTTC
>JAGCSS010000047.1 GCA_017964055.1 Lachnospiraceae bacterium | reverse complement strand
GGAGAGCTTGCGCAGCTCGGTAGCGAAAGGAATAACGAAGCCGTAGAAATCGGCGCGCGTAAGGTCCTCAAAATGGCAGCGCGGACGAAGGCCGGCTTCGATGCACTCCTTGATGATGCCCATGTATTTGTCGAGCGCCTGACGGCGGGTAAGACCCATTTTATTGAAAATATGATAGTCGGAGCAGGATACGAGCACGCCGGTCTCTTTTATGCCGAGGTTTTTGGCCAGTTCGAAGTCCTGCTTTGAAGCGCGGATCCAGGTCGTGATCTCGGGGAATTCGTAGCCGAGTTCCATGCATTTTACGGCTGCGTCGCGGTCCTTTTTCGAGTACACAAAGAACTCCGTCTGACGGATCATGCCCTTGGGGCCGCCGAGACGATGCAGCATCTTATAAATATTAACCATCTGCTCGGTTGTATACGGTGTGCGCGACTGCTGTCCGTCACGGAAGCTCGTGTCGGTGATGAAGATATCCTCGGGCATGTCGGCCGGAACCTTACGGTAGTTGAACGCGATCTTCGGTACCTCGGTATAGGGGTAGATCTCGCGGAAAAGCTCAGGCTCCGGGATATCCTGCAGCTGGTAGGAATAAGGATCCTGCTCGAGCAGATGCGTGTTGGGATTTAAGATCAGTGTGCTTACTCGTGCTGTTGACATGGCAGTCGACCTCCTGTCTGAATTGTAATAAATATACATTTCACTGGTTATTGTATACAATAATACAGGTATACGAATTTGTCAAGGTAAATTGATAAAGCGGCAGGGAATAGTGCCGATTACTACTGTCTTTTTTCGGGAAAAGGGGTTATACTGTATGTAGATATATGGCAGAAGGTTCCGATATACCGGGACCTCATTGAAAGGAACACAGTAAAAGGAATAATGGAAACGATTATAAAAAAAATAGATGCGGAAAACATGACGTCCGGGGATTTTAAGGACGCCGCAGCGCTGCTGAGGGACGGGAAGCTGGTCGCGTTCCCTACGGAGACGGTCTACGGGCTCGGCGGAGACGCTTTTGACCCCACGGCTTCGGCGAGGATATACGCGGCAAAGGGCAGGCCTTCGGACAATCCGCTGATCGTGCATATAGCGGATATCGATGAGCTTAAAAAGCTGTGCAGGGAAGTGCCTGACGAGGCATACCTGCTGGCGGATAAGTTTTGGCCCGGCCCGCTCACGATGATCATGAAAAAGGCGGACTGTATACCGAAGGAGACCACAGGCGGACTCGATACCGTTGCGATAAGGATGCCCTCGCACCCGATCGCGCGGAGGCTCATACAGGAGACGGGGCTACCTATAGCGGCACCCTCGGCCAACGCGTCGGGCAGACCCAGCACCACGAAGGCGGAGCATGTTATCGAGGACCTGAACGGCAGGATAGAGATGATCATCGACGGGGGCTCGTCGGATATCGGACTGGAGTCCACGATCGTCGATCTGACCGTGAAGCCGGTGCAGATACTGCGCCCGGGATTTATCACGATAGAGATGCTTAAAGCTGTCATTCCCGACATCGTTTATGACAAGGCGGTCTTAAAGCGCGAAAAGAACGATTCGGTCGTCGCGCGCGCACCCGGCATGAAATACAGGCATTACGCGCCGAAGGGCGAGCTCGTGATCTTTGAGGGCGAGCCTGACAGGGTGATGGATGCGATACTCGAAGCGTCCGGGAAAAAGCTCGAAGAGGGATATGTGGTAGGAATTCTCGCGAGCGAGGAGTTTGCGGGCGATTATGTCGCGGGCATAAGCAAAAAATGGCCGGTGCTCGGGACGGGCAACAGCAGCGGACGTGAACCTTATGCGCTGATCGAGGTTGTGGGTTCGCGCGACAACGAAGAGACGATAGCCGCGAATCTTTTTGATAAGCTGCGGGATTTCGACGCAAAGGAGATACCCTATATCTTCGGAGAGTGCTTCCCCGGAGACAATCTCGGCGCGGCGATCATGAACCGGCTCGTCAAGGCGGCAGGATATCATATAGAAAAGGTGTGACCAACCGCGGCATCATACCGGACGATCATCGGATGATGTGCGGAAAAATATATTCTACATGGGTAGAAGGAACGGAGGAACTATGATAGCAATCGGAAGTGACCATGCGGGATACGGATTGAAACAGACGGTGATCCAGCACCTCGAAGATCTCGGGATCGCATTCAACGACTACGGGACATACAGCTCGATGTCCTGCGATTATCCCGATTTCGCCGAGGCCGTATGTCAGGCTGTAATGAAAGGCCAGGCGGACAAGGGCATCCTTATCTGCGGCACCGGCATCGGCATGTCTATGGCGGCAAACAGGCATAAGGAGATCAGAGCGGCTCTCTGCGACAACTGCTACAGCGCAAAGGCTACGAGAGAGCATAACGACGCAAACGTGCTCTGTATGGGAGCGAGGGTGCTCGGCGAAGGACTGGCTCTGCAGATCGTCGATACTTTCCTTGAGACGGAGTTCTCAAACGGCGCGAACCATGTCAGAAGAATAGGGAAGATGTCATAAAACTAAAACTATTCATTATCTTTCTGCGTGTCGCTGTCATAGGCCTCTATGACGGCCTGGAGGCGGTCAAAACGCGAATGATATATAACTTCGAGCAGTTCATGCATGGCCTTGAGGGCATGTATGAGCTGTTCTTTTGTTATGAGCCCCTGCTCAAAGGCGAGTGCCGCCTCGTCGCAGTCGAGGACTTTGATCTTGCCCGACGGGGAGACCACCACGTCAAAGAGCAGATCCTCGTAAGTCAGTGAGTTTTCTTCTTCATTGCGTACTATGTCGATGATGTCACAGTACCAGTGCAGGATATTGCCGTCGCGGTCGAGGATCTTGCTGACCTTCCAGCCTTCTTTCAGGAAAAAAACAGAAACTCCGCCGGCAAAATCCGTGCGCGGATGCAGGGATTTCCATCTGGTCACGAGCATCTCGTCGTCTAAACGCAGTATCTCGTCATCTTTCAGCCATGTCAGCTCGTCAGGTATGAAACGCCGTCTGTACAGTTTCAAATTCTGCTTTTCCATAAGAAATCCTTTCTTGGATACCATAAAGCCCCCGCCCGGTATACGGGCAGGGACCTGGATAACGAAATAAGTGAATTGCTCCGGCAGAAAACCGGAAGCGCCGCTGTTTTATTCTCCGACTACGCCTATGCGTACCAGAGCTCTCTGGAGTTTTGCCTCCGCAAGCGCTTTTGTTTTTTCGTCGAGGTCGGGCTTCGCGAGTATTTCCTCGGCTTTGGCCTTGGATGCCTTCGCGCGCTCGAGATCGATATTTTCCTTAAACTCCCATGTGGTCGCAAGGAGATGGCATGATCCGTTCATTACGGAGAGCATACCGCCGATGCAGGCGGCGCTCCTGCGCGTACCGTCCTCGAGGACGATATAGGCTTCGCCCATACCGAGCGCGGTAACGTAATTGCAGTGTCCCGCAAGGATCGCCAGATCGCCCGTGATGGAGCGGCACTTAACGCGCTCGACTTCACCGTCAAAGAGCAGACCGTCGGGAGTGCCTATCCGTAAGGGAAAAGTCTTCATCAGGGACCTCCTTCCTTACTGCTTCTTTGCTTTTTCAAAAACGTCGTCGATAGTTCCTGCCATCAGGAAGCAGCTCTCGGGGATGTCGTCGCACTGACCGTCAAGGATCATCCTGAAGCCGCGGAGCGTCTCCTTAAGGGGAACGTACTTACCGGGCATACCGGTAAACTGCTCAGCAACGGAGAAGCTCTGTGACAGGAAACGCTGAACCTTACGCGCACGGTTAACGGTGAGCTTGTCGTCTTCGGAAAGCTCGTCCATACCCATGATGGCGATGATATCCTGTAATTCCTTATAACGCTGCAGAACCTTCTGTACGGAACGGGCGATCTCGTAATGCTCTTTACCTACAACCTCGGGCGAAAGAACACGGCTGGTCGAATCAAGAGGATCAACAGCAGGGTAGATACCCATGCTGGCGATATCACGCGAAAGAACCGTGGTAGCGTCAAGGTGTGTGAATGTCGTGGCGGGAGCGGGGTCGGTAAGGTCATCCGCAGGCACGTATACGGCCTGGATCGATGTGATCGAACCTTTACGGGTCGAAGTGATTCGCTCCTGAAGAGTACCCATATCAGTAGCCAGTGTAGGCTGATAACCTACGGCTGAAGGCATACGTCC
>JAGCSS010000004.1 GCA_017964055.1 Lachnospiraceae bacterium | reverse complement strand
TTTTTCATCTTTTTGTCAAAATATTTTAATTTTGCGTATTCGTGTACACAAGGCATAAAAAATATGCCCGATGTACACATAATGTGTAATCGAGCATATCATTTAGGATCGTTTGCTGCACTCCCGCTTAGGCAATAGCCTTCTTAGCGGTATCAACAAGGCTTGCGAATCCCTCGGGATCAGCGATAGCGATCTCGGAGAGCATCTTGCGGTTGATGTCGATGTTGGCAACCTTAAGACCATGCATAAGCTTGCTGTATGTGAAATCGTTCATTCTGCACGCTGCGTTGATACGAGCGATCCAGAGTCTGCGGAAATCTCTCTTGTTCTGCTTACGTCCTGCAAATGCGGAAGTAAGAGCTCTCATAACTGCCTGCTTGGCTGTTCTGTACTGATTGGATCTTGCTCCTCTGAATCCCTTAGCGAGCTTTAATACTCTGTTGTGCTTCTTCTTGGCATTAACGCCACCTTTGATTCTTGCCATAATTCATTTCCTCCTATCTCGCCGGATTACAGATAAGGCAGCATCTTTCTGGTCTGTCTCATAAGAGCCGAACCAACAGTGCTGGGCTTTCTTAATCTTCTCTTCATCTTCGCAGTCTTCTTGGTAAGGATGTGTGCCTTTCCGCACTTATATCTCTTGATCTTACCTGTGCCGGTCTTTGTGAAACGCTTCATGGCTGCTCTGTTTGTCTTTAACTTCGGCATTGTTTCTTCCTCCTGAAAATAATGAGATTATTTTTTCTGGGTAAAGAACATGATCATGTTCCTACCCTCAAGCTTAGCGGCCTTATCGACAACTGCGATGTCCGCAAGCTTTTCGGCAAATGCGTCAAGTATCTGCCTGCCCGACTGAACATGCGCCATCTCGCGGCCTCTGAACTTCAATGTTGCTTTCACTTTATCTCCGTGTTCGAGGAACTTTCGCGCCTGGTTGGCCTTTGTCGCAAGGTCGTTATCATCAATGTTGGGTGAAAGACGAATCTCTTTGACCTCCATGGTCTTCTGCTTTTTACGTGCTTCTTTCTCCCTGCGCAGCTGCTCGTAACGGAACTTTCCGAAATCTGCGATCTTGCATACAGGGGGCTTAGCAGTGGGAGCGATCTTGATCAGGTCAAGCTCTGCTTCCTTAGCCAGGGCAAGTGCCTCACGCGAAGACATAATGCCGAGCTGTTCGCCGTTTACACCGATCAGACGAATTTCTTTATCTCTGATCTGTTCATTGATAAAATAGTCGCTAATAGTTCTACACCTCCAATTCGAATACAAAAAAAAGTGAATAGCAAACTATCCACTTAATTCATCAAAACGAGTACTGTCGTAAACGTATCTCAAATTATAAGACCCTGTCACAGCCGATAGGCGCTCGGGGTGAGAGTGGATACTCTGCTTGCTGCAAATGCGGTTTACCCGCAACCTCAGATATATTACCATCCCAATTGCCGGTTGTCAACACTTTTTTATTATTTTACGGGCCTTCTCGTAGATTCCCTTTCCATAATATTATAACCGAGAAGTGTGAGTTCCTTCGCGGGACTGCCGTCGATCCGTTCGAGCAGGACATCAAAAGCGAGTGTTCCCGCTTCGGATGCGTCAAACTCGAGCGAGGTTACCGACGGGCGGTGGTTGTCGAGCGTCGTACTGTTGTAGAATGACGCCACTCCTATATCCTCCGGGATTGATACTCCAAGCGCCGCCAGTCTGTTGAGGACCGTTATGCAGACGGAATCATCGGTGCAGACTATGCAGTCCGGATGCTTTTTGAGCAGCCTGTCCAGAGCCGCGGAGACCTTTGCGGGCTCGCTGCTCCCGGTCAGGATAAGGTTCTCGTCGGGATCCAGCCCGCAGTCCTCATGAGCCTTCCTGAATCCCTCGAGACGGCACCTGTTTACGATGTGTTCGGTGCGTCCTCCTATGACGGCAATTTTATTATATCCTGATTTAATAAGTCTCGCAGTCAGCTTTCTGCAAGCTTCCACGTGATCATTGTCTATCTGCACAGCCCCCGGGAGCGCCGATGTTCCTATGGTCAGGAAGGGCACGCCTTCCTCCGTCAGATACTTCTCGGCCAGCGCGTTCTCATAGGTCCTGCCGAGGATCACGCCGTCCACCTTATGGTTTTCCGCCAGACGCTTCAGGCCAGTTATATCATTCTCACATACGACACACAGCATAACATCATAATCCTTTTTTGCCGCAGCCGAGGTTATGCCCCACATGCATTTCTGGAAGAAAGGCAGGTCTACGAATTTCGACTCTCCGGGCATCGCAAAAGCCACGTTAAATGTCTTCGACTGGGCCAGCCCCTTCGCGAGAGCGCTCGGCTTGTATTTCTTTTCCTCGATATAAGCCAGTACCCTGGCCGTAGTCTCCCTGCCGATCCTGCCCTTACCCGAAATGGCGCGCGAGACCGTGGTCTTTGAAATACCCAGATCCCTGGCGATATCGTCTATCGTAAGCTTTCTGTTTTCCATAGCGTCCTCCGTTCAATGCTCCGTCCGGATCACATATTTGCTTTCTGCAGCTCGTAAAGCTTTTTATAGATGCCGTTCTGCGCGAGCAGTTCCTGATGGGTACCCTGCTCTCTCAAGCGTCCCTTGTGCATTACCATGATGCAGTCGCAGTGCTGTATCGTCGAAAGCCTGTGCGCAACCATGATCGTGGTCCTGCCGCTCATGAGCCTCTCGAGAGCCTCCGTGATCAGCTGCTCGGTCTCGGTATCGATATTGGCGGTCGCCTCATCCATTACCAGTATCTTCGGATCATATGCCAGTGTACGCGCAAAGCTCAGCAGCTGCCGCTGTCCGGCAGAGAGCGTGCTTCCTCTCTCGCTTACCGCCTCGGCATAGCCGTGTTCGAGCCGTTCTACAAATGTATCCGCATTCGCGATCCGCGCAGCTGTGCGGATTTGTTCATCTGTTATATCCTGATTTAACAATCTGATATTGCTTGCGATATCACCCGTAAAAATGAATACATCCTGCTGTACCTGGCCTATCGCGTGTCTCAGTTCATCGGTATCCATATCACGGATGTCGACTCCGTCGACCAGGATCCTGCCCTTGCTGATATCATAGTATCTGCCTATCAGGCTCAGTATCGTGGTCTTGCCCGCGCCTGTCGCGCCGACAAAAGCCACCTTCTTTCCGGGCTCGATCTTGAAGCTTACATCCTTTAGTATCCAGTCCTCTTTGTTATAGGCAAACCAGACATGATCGAACTCGATCGTGCCGACGATCGGAACCGGTCTGCCCTGAACGTCCGTCGGATGTTTGGGTACGGCAGGGCTTACGATCGAGGGCTCCACGTCAAGTATCGAGAATATCTTCTCGGCCGAAGCGAATGCCTGCTGAAGTGTTCCTATCTGCTCCGCCATATCCTGTATGGGTTCAAAGAACGACTGCACATACTGGATGAATATGTAGAGTGTTCCGACCGTGATGCCCGTACCGGGGATCGCGTTCTCCGCGAATACCAGTCCGCTGCCGCCCCAGATTATGTTGATCAGTGCCAGGATCGAAAGCATGTAGATGCAGGGCCTGAATATCGCGTATACCATAACCTCGCGGAAATTGGCTCTGAACAGATCCTCGCTCCTGCTCCTGAACTCTGCATTCTTTTCGTTCTCCCTGTTGAATATCTGTATGATCTTCATTCCGGAGATATGCTCGGAAAGATAGGTATTGAGCGCCGTGATCTTGCTCCTCGTGATGCGGAAGCAGGTCCTCGAGACCTTTTTGAACACAAAGGTCAG
>JAGCSS010000046.1 GCA_017964055.1 Lachnospiraceae bacterium | reverse complement strand
CTTTGCGATATCTTCGCCGTAGTCGGGCTCGAACTCCCACTTAACGTCGGCCTTTTTGAGGATGTCGATGACATCATGATGGGAGATGCGGGTGAACTTGGCATTTATGATGCCGTTCAGCTTTTCCTTTAAGCCGTTGGAAACGAACTTGTCGCAGAAATCGATCTCCTCGGGGCAGTGCTCCATTACGTACTTAACAACGAATTTGAGCATCTCTTCCTCGATGTCCATGAGGCCCTGCAGATCGCAGAAGGCCATCTCGGGCTCGATCATCCAGAACTCGTTCGCATGGGTCTGGGTGTTGGAATTCTCGGTCCTGAACGTGGGTCCGAAGGTGTAGATATCACCGAAAGCCATCGCGAAGGTCTCGCCCTGGAGCTGTCCGGAACCTGTGATGAACGACTGCTTTCCGAAGAGGTCCTTTGAGAAGTCAACCTTGCCATCTGGAGTGAGCGGCAGATCGTTCATGTTGAGCGTCGTGATCTTAAACATCTGATCGGAGCCCTCGCAGTCGGCGCCCGTGATCAGAGGAGTGTGAACGTAAACATAGCCTCTGTCCTGGAAATATGTGTGGACAGCCATCGCGGCAACCGAACGTACCCTGAATACGGCTGAGAAAAGGTTGGTCCTGGGACGCAGATGCGCAACCGTACGGAGATACTCTCTCGTATGGCGCTTGGGCTGGATCGGGTAATTCTCGGGGCAGTCACCGAGCAGCGTGACCTTCGAAGCCTTCAGCTCGAAAGGCTGCTTATTCTCGGGAGTGAGCACGAGAGTGCCCGTAACCTCAACGCTGGCGCCGACTCTGATCCTCGAGATGTCCTCGAAATTATCGAGTTCCTTTTCATATACTACCTGCAGATTATCGAAAAAAGATCCGTCATTTACATTAAGGAATCCAAACTTTGCCTGTGAGCGGTTCGTGCGGACCCACGCGCATACTGTCACTTCTTTGGAAGCGTATTCGGATGTGTTCCTGAAAAGCTGTTTGATCCTGGTTCTCATCAAAAGTCCTCCGTTTCTTTATACATATCAACTATAATAGCAAGTTTTTCACTAAATTCAACGATTTTTTTCTTTTTTTTGGCTCAAAGCGGGGTATAATGAAGGTGAAGTGTCGAATCTTTACAATGCGCAATGCAGGATAGGGGTTTTATGCGGATCTTATTCAAAAAAGGCAGCAGGGCCGCGGCTCTTTTGCTGTCTGCAATTCTGATATTATTGACGGCTGTTCCGGGCGCTGCCGCTGCTGCGTCGGATACCGGCGTTTCCGTGTCTGCGCAGGACGATGCGGACATAAAGAGAAACGGCGGCGGCTACGCGGTCACCGGGCAGGTTGAGGGCACCGGATACGCCGCATTTCTTTATGATTCCAAGAACGGACTTCCCACATCGGACGCGAATGCCATTTACTGCGCCAGAAACGGCTTTATATGGATCGGAAGCTACTGCGGCCTAATCGTATACGACGGCACGTCTTTCGGCCGTATGGAGTCTTCTACGGGCATTACAAACGCAAACGCGATCTATGAGGATTACACAGACCGCCTCTGGGTCGGCACGAACGACAACGGCCTCATCTGCATGGACAATGACGGCCGCTATCTGCGCTACGACGATACGGACGGCCTGACCTCTCTTTCGATCAGATCGATCACCGGTGACCATAACGGATATATCTACATCGGCACGACCACCGGCATCTGCTATGTTGACACCGAACTGAAGCTTCACAGGCTCGACGCGGACCTGGTCAACAACGAATATATCACGAGACTCGTATTTGACGGGGATAATACCGTTTACGGCACCACGAGGGCGGGAGCGGTATTCGCGATCCGCGACCATAAATGCATAGGCTACTACAACGGCGACGATCTCGGGATAGGTGAGATCACCACGGTATTTCCCGATCCGCAGAACGCCGGGCATGTTTATCTCGGAACAAAGCACGGCTATGCCGCGGTCGGTGATTTCTTCGATAATTTCAGGAATATCCAAAGAGTCTATATCGCGGATCCCGACGACGACACGCACGGAGTCAACAATTCCATAACCTGGATCACCTACGCCGCGGAGAGGATGTGGTTCCTGACCAAGAGTATGGTCGGCTACATCGACACGGACGGCACTTACAGAGTGGTCGGCGACCTCCCGAGGACGAGCTCGATCGGATCGATGATAGAGGATTTCGAGGGCAACCTGTGGTTCACTTCGGACCGGCAGGGCGTAATGAAGATCGTTGCGAACAAGTTTACCGATATCTTCGACATCGCGGGGCTTGAAAGCGCGGTCGTCAACGCTACATGCAAATACAGGGGCGACCTCTATATCGGTAGCGACAGCGGCCTCATTGTGCTCAACGAAAAAAACAAGCAGATCGACAGTCCGCTGGCGGACTATCTTGGCAATACAAGGATCAGATGCCTTATGGAGGACCCCGAGGGGAATCTCTGGGTATCGACATATACGAACGGGCATGGTCTGGTCTGCTATACGCCGGGGGGTGAGATCGAGAGCTTCAGCGAAGAAAACGGCATGCCGAGCAACGAATTCCGGTGCACGGTAACAGCCTCGGACGGCAGGATCCTCGCAGCCTCGAACGGAGGTCTCGTGATACTCAGGGACCACGCGATCGAGCGCGTGATAGATGACAATACCGGACTCACGAACACGGTCATCCTGACCGTATGCGAGGGCGACAACGGCAAGCTCTATCTCGGAACCGACGGCGACGGCATATATGTGATCGACGGCAGCAAGATCACGAAGAAGGGCCGCAGGGAAGGACTTTCCAGCGAGGTCGTGATGCGCATCACAAAGGACGAGACGCGCGGTATCTACTGGATCGTGACTTCCAATTCCATCGAATACCTGAAGGACGGCGTGATCACTACGGTCTCGCAGTTCCCCTACTCGAACAACTATGAGATCAAGTTCGACGCGAGCGGCAATGCATGGGTGCTTGCCTCGAACGGTATATACGTTGCGGACACGGACGACCTGCTCTCGGGAGAGCCCTTTGAATACAGCTTTTACAATACTTCGAACGGACTTCCTTCGGTCGCCACGGGCAACAGCTACAGCGCGCTAGAGCCGGACGGAACCCTTTATCTGGCGGGCAGGACCGGCGTCAGCTGCGTAAATATCGACAATTACTACGACAGTTCGGTCAATGTAAAACTCATGATCCCTTACGTCGAAGCGGACGGCGAGTATTATTATCCCGGCAGCAACGGCAAGGTAACGATCCCCGCGGGCATAGACTCGATCACGATCTACGGCTATGCGGTGGCTTATTCGCTGAGCGATCCGAAGATCAGATGCTATCTGGAGGGCTTCGGTGCGCCCGAGCTCATCGTGAGCAGGAGCGGACTGACACCTCTCAGATACACAAACCTTTCGGGCGGTGATTATACCTACAGGATGTCGGTTGTGAGCAACGCCGGCGATAAGGAATACAACTTTATCGAGCTGCAGATCGTAAAGCAGAAGAGTTTCTGGGAAAAGATCGGAGTAAGGATCGCCGCGTCCCTTATCGGAGCCGGCGCGATCGCGCTGCTCGTATGGTTTATCCTGAGAGCCACGATCATCAGCAGGAACAATGATGAGCTGCGCAAGGCAAAGGATGAGGCTGACCGCGCGAATACGGCGAAGTCCCGCTTCCTGGCGAACATGTCGCATGAGATCAGAACGCCCATCAATACGATCATCGGTATGGACGAGATGATCCTGAGAGAGGACCGGACACTGCCGGTTGAGAAGTATTCTACATCTGTAGTTAAATATGCGGGCTCGATCAGAAAAGCATCGGAGAGCCTGCTCGGCATCATCAACGATATCCTCGATCTGTCAAAGATCGAATCGGGCAGCATGAATCTGGTCGAGCGGGAATACGATACGTTCGAGCTGCTGAACGCCGTGGTCACGATGATCCGTGTGCGCGCGATCGAAAAGGATCTTGATTTCAGGCTCGATATCGATCCCGGGATCCCGTCGAGACTGTTCGGTGACGACGGAAAGATCAAGCAGGTCATCCTGAACCTGCTCACAAACGCGGTCAAATATACGAAGGAGGGTTCGTTTACCCTCACGATGAAGAAGGAAAGTGAGGAGAACGGCGTCTGCAGGATACATTACAGCGTGAGCGACACGGGTATCGGTATCCGCGAAGAGGACATGGAGAAGCTCTTCAAGCCCTTTGAGCGTGTTGACGAGCAGAAGAATGCGGGTATCCAGGGCACCGGACTCGGACTCGACATCTCCAAGCAGTTCGTGGCCCTGATGGATGATGAGCTGCGCTGCGAGAGCGTATACGGTGAGGGCTCGACATTCTTCTTCACGCTGATACAGAAGGTCGTGGATGCCACTCCCATCGGTGATGTCGAGGCCCGTCTCGGCGAGGTTGAGACCGAGGATTATGTGCCGATGTTCGCCGCGCCCGACGCAAAGGTGCTCGTAGTCGATGACAATGAGATGAACCTGATGGTCATCGAGGGCCTGCTCGAGCAGACCAGAGTACAGATCACGACGGCGCTGAGCGGCAGGGAATGCCTGGAGAAGCTGGACAAAGAGGACTTCGACGTGATCCTGCTCGACCATATGATGCCCGAGATGGACGGCATAGAGACCATGCACCGGATCACCGAGACCGGCAAGAGCGTTCCCGTCATCGCGCTTACGGCGAATGTTGCTGAGAACGGCGAGGATTACTATATCGGCGAGGGCTTCACGGGGTATCTCGCTAAGCCCGTTGACAGCAAGAAGCTCGAGCAGAAACTGAAGGAGCTGATCCCCGAAGAGAAGCAGTGTGCCTGGGAGCTTTCGGACGGAGCTGTTGTAAAAGAGGCGAACGCGCAGAAGGAGGCCGCGGAGGCGGCGGCCGGAGACATCCTCGCGCCGTATGAGGACGTAGAGGGCATCAATGTTGCCGACGGCGTGAAGTTCTGCGGTTCGAAGGAATCCTTTGTCAAGGCGATAGGCAATTTCAGGAACGCGCTCCCCGACCGTGCGGCCGAGATAGAGGACGCGTTCGATCGTGAGGACT
>JAGCSS010000045.1 GCA_017964055.1 Lachnospiraceae bacterium | reverse complement strand
ACCTCGGGTGTGATGACACCGAGATCCTCGGCGATGAAATCGAGCCAGTGGAACCAGCTGGTGATAACGCCTACCAGAGCGATGCCGGGACCCTGTACCCAGCGTCCGGTCTTAGCCGTTTCGGCGTCGTAGGGAACAGCCCAGTAGCTCGCGAAGCCGCGGAAATGGTCTATCCTGATAACGTCGTAGAGCTTCTCGGCTCCGCCGATCCTGCGGATCCACCATTCGAAGCCGTCCTCGCGCATGCGGTCGTAGTTGTAGAGAGGATTGCCCCAGAGCTGACCGTCCTCGCTGAAATAATCGGGCGGAACTCCGGCGACCTCAACAGGGATGTTCTCCGAGTTGAGACGGAATTTGTCGGGCTCGGACCATACGTCGGCCGAATCGAGGGCCACGTAGATCGGGATATCTCCGATGATCTTCAGTCCGAGATCGTTAATGTATTTTTTGAGTTTGGTCCACTGTTTGAAGAAGAGATACTGGATGAATACGAAGAGCTCGATGTCCTCGCGCAACTCCTCACGGTAACGGCAGACGGCGTCATGATGATGGAGCCTGATCTCCTCATCCTCCCATTCTATCCAGCTCTTCATGCCGAAATGCTTCTTGCAGGCCATGTAGAGAGCGTATTCCTCGATCCAGCGGTGGTTTTCACCCCTGAAACGGTTGATGTCGTCGATATTAGCATCCCAGCCGCGCTGCTTGGCGAGAGCGAGGACCTTATAACGGCTCTCCCAGATCTTGCCGTAATCGACATATCTGGGATTGGTGCCCCAGTTAATGCCCTCGAGATCGGACCTGTTCAGCAGTCCTTCCTCGATGAGCATGTCGAGATCGATAAAGTAGGGATTGCCCGCAAACGAAGAGAAGCTCTGATAAGGTGAGTCTCCGTAACTGGTCTGCCCGAGAGGCAGTACCTGCCAGTACGTGAGTCCGCAGGCTGCGAGAAAGTCCGCATAATCGTAGGCTGCCTTTCCGAACGTGCCTATGCCGTAAGGAGAGGGCAGTGACGATATGGGCATGAGAATTCCGCTGGATCGTGTAATCATAAATACCTCCTCTTTAGCCGCGGTTTTACCGCAGCTGTAAACCCTGTATCAGATCTGACGCATCGACGCGCCCTCGCGGAGCGAAGTCGTGACGGTGATCTGTGAGTGCCTGCCTGTTCCGCCGATCAGCTCGGAGAGCTGTTCAACGCTCTTGCGGCCCATTTCCTTCATGGGCTGGGTGAGAGTCGAGAGCATCGGATCGATGTACTCCGAAACCTCGATACCGTCTATGGATATCAGAGAGCAGTCGCCGGGTACGTCGATACCCGCCTCCCTTAAGGCTCTCATAGCGCCTATGGCCATGTTGTCCGCGATCGCGAAGACAGCCGTGAAACGGACACCTTCGGCGAGTTTTTTCTTTGTGGCCTCGTATGCGTCCTTCATATTAAATGTGCCGCAGCGGATGATGAGGCTGTCGTCAACGGTAATGCCGTGATCCTTTAATGCCTTTACATAGCCGAGGTATCTCAGCTGTGAGATCGAATGGTCGTCGGATGCCGAGATGAGCGCCGCGATCTGCTTGTGTCCGCGGGCGATCAGTTCGTTTACGGCTTTTTCGGCCTCGGCCTCATCCGCGATCGAGACGGAAGAGTAGTTTGTATTCTTAAGTGTACCGTAGGAATTGGTAAATGTACAGAATACATAAGGAACCGAAAGTACCGCCAGTTCATCGGGCGAATAATCGGATCTGCCGCCGAGGAAGATGATGCCGAGCAATCTCTTGTCGCGTTCCATCGAAGCGGCGCAGGTGATCTCGTTGTCGTTGGAGCCTATCTGGCGCATGACCATCGTGTAGCCGGCCTCATCGAGAGCCGATTCGATCGAATGTATGATATCTACGAAGAATGTATTCTGCGAACCGCGGACGATCAGTCCGACAGCGTCCGATTTGGTGCGGACCAGATCCCTCGCGCTGTTGTTGGGGATGAAATTATGCTCCCGGATCACTGCCATGACCTTCTCGCGGGACTCGGCACTGACATCGGGGTGATTGTTGATCACGCGGGATACCGTGCTGACGGCAACGCCGGAAATCCGGGCTATATCTTTAATTGTCATGAGTAAGGCACGCCTCCCGAAAAATAGTTTTTTAAGGAAACTGGAAACGTTTCCAGCAACAAATTCATTCTATCAATACGCGCTTTTTTTGTCAAGAAATCCCTAATAATTATTTTTATTTCTTTTACTTTTATTTATGGAAATAATATGCTATAATGAAATATCAATATACACATATTCGAATTATGGGGCGGACTTCACATGAATAACAAATTCAGGAATGTCATACTGGCGGTACAAATAGCATTCGTCTTTCTGACGTTGGTATTTATAGCCTTCCATATAATAGATCTTATAAAGCATGACAGGGGTTACGGATTTGAGACCGGTTTTGCGGAGATCACGGACTGGATCTGGGTAAAGGATGACAATACCGAGGTCAGCATCACTTTGCCCGAAAAGCTCGATGTCGATAAGGGTACGCCCGTAAGGATATATACCATACTTCCTTCTGATATTAAGGATGATTATTATATTGCTTTTTACAATTCCAGAGACTGCCATATATATGTCGACGATGAACTGCGCCTTTCATTTGACGACGATGATGCCGAAGCGAGTATAGGAGGTATCTGCAAGCCGATATGGATGTTTGCTCCGATCGGTTCCGCAGACGCGGGCAAAAAGCTGATGATCAGCAGATACGATACCAATTCGGACAATTCGATCTTCATTAATACATATTACGGAGACGCGCTCGGTATCAAGACCGGTTATGTTTCCATACACAAATTCTATTATTTCTTTACCATAATCCTGGCCGGCATTTCGTCCGCGATCGCGATCATCGGAAGTCTGCTCCATATCGTATTCAAACGCAAGATAGATATAGTGGAGATCGCGATCGGTATTTTCATGTCGTCTCTGTGGCTGATATTCGATTCACCGTCTTTCCAGCTCGCCTTTGGAGATTACTATGTGGACGGACCGCTTTCGTACATGGCGGTTCTGCTGCTGCCTATACCGATCCTGCTGTATGTAAACGATACGATGAAGCGCAGAAAGCAGGAGATCATGCTGCTGCTCATGGCCGTGAGCCTCGTAAATGCGGCATATATGTTCTCGATGCATCTGATCGGATTTACTAATTTCGAGGAAAATATCATCTCGATATCTCTGCTCCATACGGCATTGATGCTCATCACCGTTTTCGTGATATTCAGGGATATCATGGACGGACACCTGCACGAGTATTACATAGTTGCGGGCGGTATGCTGCTGTTCCTGTTCCTGGGGACGATAGAGTCGATCCTGGTGCTGACGCTCAGGGGCAGGGTGGACAGGACTTTCCTTCTCGCGGGTCTGTACATAATCACATTCTCCGCTCTGGTACAGCAGATAGTCGTCATTCATGACGGAGAACGCGAAAAGAACGCCGCGATCGAGGCCAATGTCCAGAAATCGCATTTCCTCGCGAATATGTCCCATGAGATCCGTACGCCGATCAATTCCATCATCGGCATGAACGAGATGATCCTGAGAGAGAGCCGCGATCCCGAGATCAAGGAATACGCGCATCAGATAGACAGCTCCGGCAGACTGCTGCTCGGACTCATCAACGATGTGCTTGATTTCTCCAAGATCGAAGCGGGCAAGCTGGAGATAATACCCGTAGAGTTTTCAACGGCCGATTTTGCCAACGACATCATCGTTCTGGCTTCCGACCGCGCAAAGGGCAAGAACCTCGAGCCCGTATTCGAGATATCCGAGAAGCTCCCGAGCAGGCTGCTCGGCGATGACCTGCATATCAAGCAGATCATCATCAATCTCATATCGAACGCGGTCAAATACACAAAGACCGGCAGCATATTCTTCGGAATGAGCGCGATACCGTCATTCAGCGATCCGAGACTCTACGATGTCAAGTTTGTGATCAGGGATACCGGCATAGGTATCCAGCAGGAGAATATAGATAAGCTGTTCGATTCGTTCACGCGCGTCGACGAGATCAAGAACCGCTCGATAGAGGGCACGGGCCTCGGTCTGAGCATCGTAAAGAGGCTGGTCGACATGATGAGCGGAACGATCACGGTGGAGAGCGATTACGGAAAGGGCAGTACGTTTACCGTCATATTGCCGCTGAAGATCGTTGACGCGGCGCCCATCGGCAACTTTGCCGAGGCGGTAGGCAGATCGAAGTCCGACAGCGGTGAATACGAGGAGCGCTTCCACGCGCCCGACGCCAAGCTGCTCGTGGTCGATGACAATATCGTTAACCTGAAGGTCGTAGGCGAGCTGCTCAAGCGCACACAGATACAGATAGATACCGTGACCGGCGGACGGGAAGCGGTAGGCGTCTGTGAGAAGAAGAAATACGATCTGATCCTTATGGACCACAGGATGCCCGATCCCGACGGCATCGCGACACTGCATCTGATCCGTGAGGATGTGCGCGGAAAGAATACCGCGACGCCTATGATCGTGCTTACCGCGAACGCGTTCGCGGGGCTTAAGGACATGTATCTGGCGGAGGGCTTCGTTGATTATCTGACCAAGCCGATAGATTCCGCGCTGCTCGAGGAACGCGTGATGCAGTTCCTTCCGGACAGGCTGGTATTGACGGATTTCGAAAAAACTCCTGCGGCGCAGGATGAGAAACCCGCCGAGATCATTGAAGAGAATATAGCTCCCGTCCCCGAGGCGGAGCCCCAAGAGAATAAAGGAGGAAGCAGTATGAGTTTTGCGGATGCTGTAAGAGGAGTTGCCGGCATGGACTACGACGCTACATGTGAGCAGTTCGGAGGCAACGAGGAGTTCATGAGATCTCTTCTCGAGACCATAGTTCAGGACGGACGCGAGAAGATCGAGCTGATGAAGAAGTATCTGGCCGATAAGGATTACGAGGATTACGGGATCGAGGCGCATGCCGCGAAGAGCACCATGGCCACGATCGCGGCCACCGCATTGTCCGAGCACGCGAAGAAGCATGAGTTCGCCGCAAAGGAGAACAACATCGCCTTCATTGAAGAGGACAGTGCCGCATTTATCGAGGAATACACCGACATGCTCAACAGGATCGAAGCCGCTCTGAAAAGTGCCGAATAAGTTTCAAAAATGTTTTGACATTTGAAACGAGGTTTTGTATAATGAAACCATAACGATGTTCACGGCACAACTATGTGCTGTTGTCCATTCACAGCATATTCAGGAGGTATGAGATCATTATGGGAATTCTTAATTCGTTTTCACTTGAGGGAAAAGTTGCTCTCGTTACGGGCGCTTCCTACGGTATCGGTTTCGCGATCGCATGCGGCATGCATGATGCCGGAGCTAAGATTGTATTCAACGATATCAACCAGGAGCTGGTAGATAAGGGAATCGCGGCCTATAAGGAAAAAGGCATCGACGCTAAGGGCTATGTATGCGACGTAACCGATGAGGACGCCGTTAACGCTCTGGTAGCTAAGATTTCCGCAGAGGTCGGCGACATCAATATTCTCGTTAACAACGCGGGCATCATCAAGAGGATCCCCATGTGCGAGATGACTGCGGCTCAGTTCAGACAGGTTGTCGATGTTGACCTTAACGCGCCTTTCATCGTATCCAAGGCGGTTATCCCGACCATGATAAAGAACGGCGGCGGCAAGATCATCAACATCTGCTCGATGATGAGCGAGCTCGGACGTGAGACCGTTTCCGCTTACGCTGCGGCCAAGGGCGGACTTAAGATGCTCACCCGAAACATCGCATCCGAGTACGGCGAGTTCAATATCCAGTGCAACGGTATCGGACCCGGCTACATCGAGACTCCCCAGACCGCTCCTCTTCGCGAGAGACAGGCCGACGGCAGCAGACATCCCTTCGATGCGTTCATCATCGCAAAGACGCCCGCGGCGCGCTGGGGCACGACCGCAGACCTTGTAGGTCCCGCTGTTTTCCTGGCATCCGAGGCTTCGAACTTCGTTAACGGACATGTGCTCTATGTTGACGGCGGTATCCTTGCCTACATCGGCAAGCAGCCTCAATAATTACGGACAGGCGCGTATTACGGTACTATGGATATACGTCAGTGCAGGCGCTGTCTGCTGTATGAGACTGCGGACAAGGCGGCATACGAAAGCGTACAGAATTATATTGCCTCGATACCCGAGGCGGAAAGGGCAGACGAGAGCGTTTATCGTTCCCGTTTGTCTGTATGTAAGGAATGCGATATGCTCATCTCGGGCATGTGCCGCAAGTGCGGCTGCTATGTCGAGGTGAGGGCATTTGTCGCCGGATCGGACTGTCCGGGCGGGAGATGGTAATCCCCGTTTTGCATATCCGGGACAGGGATACCCGGTCTGCAGGCGGCAGACCGGACAGCATAAATAATTAATCATGTGAGGTATAAAAATGGAGATCAGAACATATTCGTCACCCCGTGACGTAAAGACCTATGACACCACCAGACTTCGTGAGGAGTTCCTCATCGACGATCTGTTTCAGGCTGACGAGATCAAGCTCGTTTACAGTTACATCGACAGGATCATCACAGGTTCGGCCGTTCCCGTTAATAAGGAACTGAAGCTGACCGCAGGCGACGAGCTGCGCGCCGAGTATTTCCTTGAGAGACGCGAGATGGGCGTTATCAATATTGGCGGTGACGGAGTCATCACCATCGACGGCAAGGATTACAACGTAGGCTATAAGGACGGCATGTACATCGGAAGAGGCTCTAAGGATATCACCTTCAAGAGCTGCTGCGCCGACAAGCCCGCGAAGTTCTACCTGAACAGCACACCCGCGCACCGCACCTGCCCGACCGTTCTCATCAAGCTGAACGGCGAACCTTCGGACGGCGTAGTCATCGTTAAGCCTCAGAACAAGGTTGAGCTCGGGACACTTGAGGAGTCCAATCACAGGACCATCAATAAATACATCCTTCCCGGACAGGTTGAGAGCTGTCAGCTCGTTATGGGCATGACAAAGCTCGAGCCCGGCAGCGTATGGAACACGATGCCCTGCCATACACATGACAGACGTATGGAGGTATATCTCTACTTCGATATGGGTCACGACGACCTCGTATTCCACTACATGGGCGAGCCCACCGAGACACGTCACATCATCATGCGCAACGAGCAGGCTGTCATCAGCCCCAGCTGGTCGATCCATTCCGGTTCGGGCACACGCGCATACACCTTTATCTGGGGTATGGCGGGTGAGAACCAGGCGTTCGACGACATGGACGGCTGCGCGATGAAGGATCTGAGATAACTTATACACTT
>JAGCSS010000044.1 GCA_017964055.1 Lachnospiraceae bacterium | reverse complement strand
GCTGGTACGTTGATTACGAGACCTGGATGAGCAAGCCGGGCTATATTGATTACATCTGCCCGCAGCTTTACTGGAGCTTCAACACGCAGAACACCTATCCCTACTATGAGACTCTTTTGAAATGGGAGGATGCTCTCAAATGCGATTCGGAAAAGCTGTAGGTGGGATTGCCCGCATACAAGATGAACACAAAGAGTTCCGTTTCCTCTTCATGGGGATACGATTCGGAATGGTACAATCAGTTCACTCTCGCCAATATGATCACTATGGCGCGTGATACGGGAAAAACTGACGGATTTATTTTCTTTGACTATGCCGACATGGTCGCGGACCGCAACAAGGACGCGCTCGGGCATGTCATGAAGCTTTGGGACTGATATAGAAGGTGATCGAATGAAATTTGTCTTTGCATCAGATTCGTTTACAGGCACGCTTACATCGGCACGCATTGCGGAGATGCTGACAATGGCTGCGCACGAGTATTTCCCCGACTGTGAGACGGTCGGTATACCTGTTGCGGACGGCAGTCTGGGTACGGTCGACGTCGTTACCGAAGCGCTCGGCGGCGAGAAAAGGACCGTGACCGTGCACAATCCGTTCATGGAGGAGATCAGTGCCGCATACGGCATATTCACCGTAAAGGGCGACGACGGCACTTCCTCAAAGGGTGCCGTTATAGAGATGTCCGCCGCTTCGGGCATCACGCTGGTTCCCGGAGACAGACTCAACCCTAAAAACACCACTACGTACGGTACCGGCGAACTGATACGCGACGCGCTCGAGCAGGGCTGTACCAGCATCATGATAGCGATCGGCAGCAGCGCGACCAACGACGCGGGCATAGGCGCACTGCGCGCTCTCGGCGTTAAGTTCTTCGATGAGAACGGCAGGGAGCTCGGAACCGCATCCGACGATAATCCTTATCCCGGCGGAACAGGCGCCGATCTGGCCAATATTTACACTATCGATATGTCGGGACTCTGTCCCGGGATCCGCGAGACCGAGATCACGGTCCTGTGCAATGTGGACAATCCTCTCACCGGTCCCGACGGAGCGACGTTTACCTTCGCGAAGCAGAAATGCTCGCCCGACATGGACACCGACTACCGCAACGAGATCATTTCCGAGCTCGAGGCAGGCATGATCCACTATTCAAACGTGCTTAATTCCACCTTCGGCGCCGACCCGAACAATTTCCCGGGGGCGGGAGCCGCAGGAGGCCTGGGAGCTACGCTCTGCATAGTGCTCGGCGCAAAGATGAGCCTCGGCAGCGAAGCTATCTTAAGCATTCTCGATATAGACTCCCACCTTAAGGATGCGGATCTGTGCATCACCGGCGAGGGCAGGCTCGACTGGCAGTCCTTCCACGGCAAGACGGTCGCGGGCATCGCCCACCACTGCCGCACAAATAATGTTCCGCTCGTGGCCATAGTCGGCACGACAGGCGAGGGCTCTGAGGCCGCTTATGAGCTCGGTGTGAAGCTTATATTAAAGACCGCCGGCGACGGCCCCGCGGAGAAGTCCATGATGAACCCGGAGGAGTATTACCTGCGGACCGCCAGGGCATATTTCCAGGCGATGCAGCACCAGAACAAATAATAAGATCATATGGCAAGATGTAATGTATGTTTCCGTCACTGTGATATCGGTGACGGAAAAATTGGTTTTTGCGGTGCGAGAACATGTGAAGACGGAGGAGTCAGAGCCCTGAATTACGGCAGGGTTTCATCAATAGCGCTCGATCCCGTCGAGAAAAAGCCGCTTGAGCGATTCTTTCCCGGCAGTTATATCCTGTCTGTCGGGAGCTTCGGCTGCAATCTGCGCTGTCCTTTCTGCCAGAACAATGAGATATCCTGGTCGGACGAGGCTTTTGCGGAGATGGCTTATGCCGGGACCGTGACGCCTCAGGAGCTCGCCGAAATGGCTGAACAGACCGTGAGAAAGGGAAATATCGGAGTTGCCTTCACCTACAATGAACCGCTGGTCGGATATGAATTCGTGCGCGATACCGCAAAGCTCGTGCATGAAAAAGGATTAAAGAATGTGCTGGTGACCAACGGAACTGCGGAGCCGGAGATCCTGGATGAGATCCTGCCCTACATTGACGCGATGAACATCGATCTCAAGGGCTTTACGGACCGTTATTACGAGAAGGTGCTGGGCGGCAGCAGGCAGATGGTCATGAGCTTTATAGAGCGGGCCGTGCGTGGCTGTCATGTGGAGCTGACGACGCTGATCGTTCCCGGAGAAAATGACTCGGAGGACGAGATCCGTGAGATGAGCCGCTGGATCGCGGGGCTTACGGACGCGGAAGGCAGGGTCATAGGAACGGAGATCCCGCTGCATATCTCAAGATTTTTCCCGAGATTTCATATGACGGACAGGGATGCGACAGATGTGAGAAAGGTTTACCGTCTTGCCGAGGTCGCGAGGGAAAATCTGGAATTCGTCTATACGGGGAATTGCTGAAGATCCGGATAAAAGATATGTGTTTATGAAAGTATGGTGATGCCTATGAATATGAACCAGATAAAGTATGTTCTGGCGGTGGCAGCCGCATCGTCGATGAGAGAGGCCGCAGCGAAGCTTTACGTATCGCAGCCGGCGCTCTCTGTCAGCATCCGTGAGCTCGAGGAGGAGCTCGGGATCCTGATATTTGAACGAAACAGCAAAGGCATCTCGCTGACCGACGAGGGGCGGGAATTCATAAATTACGCCAAAAAGGCGGCCGGACAGTATGAAATACTCGAGGACAGATATCTGTCAAAGGACCGTGACCGTGAGCGGTTTTCGGTATCCACCCAGCATTACAATATCGCGGTAAAGGCATTTACCGAGACCATCAGGCGCTGCGAGCCGAAACGCTATCTGTTCGCGATCCGCGAGACAAAAACCCGCGAGGTGCTCGAGGATGTGCGGGATATGCGCAGTGAGGTCGGCGTGGTATCTTTTTCCGACAGCGGTGAGGCCGTACTGAAGAAACTCTTCAGGGAGTTCGGGCTGGTTTTTGTGCCTCTCATGCAGAGAGAGACCTACGCATATGTATGGAGTACGCATCCGATGGCGTCACGTACCGATATTTCCCTCGAGGAACTGAAAGATTACCCGTGCGTGTCCTTCGATCAGAGCGATGACAGCGCATATTACCTGACCGAAGAGGCCATGGCTGACTATGAGTTCGAGAAAATGATCAGGTCGGACGACCGTGCGACCACGATGGAGATACTGGCAAATCTGAACGGATACGCGATCGGTTCGGGCATGCTCTCGGGCGAAGAAGCGATACTTGAGGGCATGATCGCCATCAAACTGAAGGAGGAAGACCCGCTAGTCATCGGGTATATCACGCGAAAAGGCGGCACTCTGTCAGAGTACGGGCGGACTTACGTGGAGGAACTCGAGAAGTTCAGGGAGCTCTAAACAGTGATAAACGAAGCTTATCACTAACGATTGAATCCCTGTAATTTTCAAATCGGGATCCGTTGTGTTATAGTTTGCCCAACAACCAAAACAAAGACAATAACCGAAACAGGCATGCCCGG
>JAGCSS010000043.1 GCA_017964055.1 Lachnospiraceae bacterium | reverse complement strand
GAGTCGTTCATTTCCATAAGGGAGGCGGACGAAAAGGCAAAGGAGATAGGCGTCATCAAAAAGCTCTCCGACATCGCGAAAGACCAGGCGGAGCTTATCAGGGAACAGATCAAACTGCGCTATTTTATGCCCGAGATCACTAAAGTCATCGACGTAAAGGACGAATACGGCTATGCCTACTGGAACGTGATCACATCCTTCGGAGCCTGCAGGTTCACGACGGGTATGGGCGGCGATTCCGTGGTTTCGCTTTCCGACGCGAGGATACTGATCACCGATATCGACGGCAACCGCTATGAGATCAGGGATTTCAACGCCATGACCCCTGCGGAAAAGAAAAAGCTCGATATCTTCATCTGAGAACGGATATATCTTATGAAACTGTTATTTGAACTGAGCCCCGAAGAACTTAAGGGGCTGGACCTTTCGAACGGCGAAAGGATATATTACTGCGTACCCGCCGATCTGACCTACGACAACGCGCAGCTCGCGAGCCGCGACGCTTTTGCGAAGGACACGTATCTGATCGTGACGGATAAGAGGCTGTGCGTGCTCACGGGCGGAAAGACCGGCTATTCCGTAAATCTTTCCGACTGTGAAAAGATCAAATGCGAAACGCAGGTACACAGCGGCATCGTGACCGTTACCGAACGCGGCAAAGAGCCCGTGTGCGCAGCCCGCTTTTCGATGAAGCACATCATCAGGGCAGGCTATGTATGCAGGGGCGCGCAGAACATCATCGACGCGATACGTGACGGACGCGGGATTTCCGAAAAGGACAGGGTAGTGAGTCGTGAGCCCGAGAAATACTGCCTCAAATGCGGCAGGGCTCTTCCGGGAACCACGGTATGTCCCTACTGCTCGGACAAGCGGGCAAACTTCCGCAAGTTCTTCGATATGGTCCATGACTATATCGGCAGGCTCCTGTTTATCTCGTTCGTGATGCTGATCGCTTCGGGCATCAGTGTTGCGATACCCGCCATACAGAAGTATTTCATCAACAATTCATTAAAAGACGCCAGGGGCACCATGGGCGACCTGGTCATTTTCCTTGCGCTGACGCTCGTTCTGACCGTGATCTCGCTCGCACTGGGCACGTGGAGATACTGGCAGCTCGCCAAGCTCGGCACGGAGCTCAGCATGTCGCTTCGAGCCAAGCTCTATGTCAAGATCCAGACGCTGTCGCTGTCCTTTGTCGATACGAGAAAGCCCGGCGTGCTGATGAACCGCGTTTCCGGCGATACGGCCAGGATCAGGCAGTTCATGGACGACGTGTTCAGCAATATGTTCTCGACGCTGCTCACGATGATCGTTGCGCTGATCTACATGTTTACGATCAGCGTGAAGATGACGCTGATGACGTTTGCTCTCGCGGGCAGTGTATTCATCATCCTCAGGATATTCAGGCACCGGACGCATGTTATCTTCCACAAGCAGTGGAAAAAGGACGATGAGCTCAATTCCTCGCTGCAGGACGTTATCTCCGGCATGAGGATAGTAAAGAGCTTCGGTCAGGAAAAGAGGGAATCAAAGCGTTTTACCTCGAAATCCGAGGACTACGCAAAGCTCCAGGCAAAGAACGAGTCGTTCTGGGCGACATTTTTCCCGATACTCACATTTATCCTAGGAGGCGGCACATATATAGCGGTATTCTTCGGAGGACGCAGCGTCCTTGCGGGAGACCTGTCGGTCGGCGATCTGTACCAGTACATCATCTACTGCGGATACCTGTTCGGGCCGCTCAACTGGATGACGCATCTGCCGCGCGCGGTCATGAACATGATCACTTCGGTAAACAGGATATACGACGTGCTCGGCGAGGAGCCGCTGATCACGGACTCGGAGAAGCCTGTTGAAAAGCAGATAAAGGGAGACGTGGAGTTCGAGAACATCACGTTCGGCTACCAGTCCTACGATCCGGTGCTCGAAAACGTGAGCTTCGGCGTAAAGGCCGGAGAGATGATCGGACTTGTGGGTGAGTCCGGTGCGGGTAAATCGACGATCATCAACCTGCTGATGCGCCTGTACGACGTGGACAGGGGAAGGATAACGATCGACGGAACGGATATCCGCGATCTGTCGATGGAGAGCCTGCATTCGCAGATAGGAGTGGTGCTGCAGGAGACATTCCTGTTCTCGGGCACCATCATAGACAATATCAGATACGCAAAGCCCGACGCGACCTTCGAGGAGGTCATAAAGGCCTGCAAAGCGGCGAATGCGCATGATTTCATATGCAAAACGCCCGACGGCTACAACACTTACGTCGGTGAGCACGGCTACAGTCTCTCGGGCGGTGAGCGCCAGAGGATATCGATCGCGCGAGCGGTGCTGAACGACCCGAGACTGATGATACTCGATGAGGCTACATCCGCGCTCGATACCGAGAGCGAGTTCCTGATACAGCAGGCGCTTTCGCGCCTCATCAGCGGACGTACGACTTTCGCGATCGCGCACAGGCTCTCGACCCTGCGCAATGCCGACAGGATCATCGTTGTCGACCGTCATGGCATAGCCGAGATGGGTACGCATAACGAACTGCTCGAGAAAAAGGGCATCTACTACGGCCTCGTGGAGGCGCAGCTGAAGATGGCCGGCGGAGAGTGAGAAGAACGGTGACAGGCACCATGTCTTACCCCGATCACAGCAGCCTGCTCAGAGTCTCGAGCACAAACTCGGTCGCGGCGGCGCGGACTTCGTTGCGGCTGAGGTCCTTGTAGTGCTTTGTGCAGGTCGTGAGCGTGCCGTTGATGTAAAAACCGAAGCAGACTGTGCCCATCGGGATATCGATCGTGCGGCCGTCGGGCAGGGTCTGTGTAGCGCCGCCCGAAGGACCGGCGTATCCGGTGGTCGAGGCTGCGACCTCTTCGCTTACGACATTATAGTTTTCTATTGTTGCGGGAGATACTCCCGCATATTTTATTTTGGCCTCGTTTGAGTAGGTAACTACCGACTCACCGATCACCTTCGATGCGTCGGCCACGTTCACGATGCGTGCGGGCAGCATGCCGCCTGTGCAGGACTC
>JAGCSS010000408.1 GCA_017964055.1 Lachnospiraceae bacterium | reverse complement strand
TACGTGGCGGGCATGGTCGATAAAAAGCCTTACGCCGATGTGGCTTACGGCTATTCGTTTGAAAAGCTCGTGCTCTACGCATGGTCGCTCGGCGTAGGCACCGTATGGATCGGCGGCACGATGAAGCGCGAGCTGTTTGAAAAGGCGGCAGGCCTGAAAGACGGGCGTATGATGCCGTGCGTGAGCCCTCTCGGATATCCTGCAAAGAAGTCCCTCAAAGAGGTTATGATGCGCAAGGGCGTGGGTGCGGACAGTCGCATTCCGGCGGACAGGCTGTTCTTTGACGGTGCGTGGGACAGGCCTCTTATTCCCGCAGCCGATGTGTGCGATGCCCTCGAGGCCGTACGCCTGGCCCCCTCGGCGGTCAACAAGCAGCCCTGGAGGATCATATTTAAGGACGGCGCATATCATTTCTATGAGAAAAAGGATCGCGGCTACGACAGGGAAAACACCGGCGATCTGCAGAAAATAGACGTCGGCATCGCGCTCTGCCATTTCATGATGAGCCTTGAAGACGCAGGCAGGACCTGCGAGGTGTGTGTGAGCGATCCGGGTATCGCGATACCCGAAGGCGTTGAATATATAGCAAGCGTGAAGTTCTGATAAGGGACGGTTATAAGACACGGGGACGGTTCTTCTGTCTGCGCAATTCGCGGACAAAAGGACCATCCCCGTGTCTTTCCTTTGTCTTTTGAGTGACATGAGGAGGCAGATAGTTTATTATTATTTATGGTGACAGGCACCGTTTCTGTCATTTCAGGGGCGATTTTGTATAATTCACGGAAAACGCATTGATAAACTTTTACCCGGTGATATTATCTCGGTATAGAGCCGGGGATACCGGAGCCGTGCCGACGGGCAGGGCAGCCCGGTACGCTCTTTTAGGAGGACAAATGGATTATAAAATTATTGTACCGGTTCTTGGCGCAGTATTGATCGTGATCCTGCTGATCTCTCTTTTGCTGCTGATCAGGAGCTGCAGAAAGCTTGCCGACAGAAACGACGCCCTTCGCGAAAGCATCGATAATCTGGGCAGGCTCAACGATAAGCTCCGGATGGACAGACACGATTATCTCAATCATCTTCAGATCGTATACGGACTGATGGAGCTGAAGGAATATGACGAGATGAGCGCGTACATGAAAGAGGTCTACAGGGAACTGATGAAGACCGGAAAGGCGATCAAGACATCAAAGCCTGCCGTAAACGCGCTTCTTGCGGCAAAATCGGCCGAAGCCGAATCGAAGGGTATCGATTTTGTGATCGAGGTAAAATCGGACCTTAAAGGCCTGAAGATCGAGGACTGGGAGCTGTGTAAGGTGCTCTCGAACCTGATCGACAACGGCATGAGAGCGGTCGAGGAGTCGGCACGGACGGAGAAAAGGATCGCGGTCGATATCGGCGAAACACCTGCCGAATACACTTTTGAGGTGGCGAACAACGGAGATATGATCCCGGAAAAGCTTCGGGAGAGTATCTTCAGGAAGGGTTTTTCCACCAAAAAAGAAGAGGGTCACGGCATGGGCCTTTCCATTGTCTGCGGTATCTTAGAGGCTAACAATGGAAGCATCGGTTTAAGATCAAACGAAGAGGAGACCGCATTTACGGTCACGTTTGAGAAGAAAGGAGTTTAGTATGGATGTGACTGGCATTTTGGGCATTCTGGTCCTGGTCATCGGAATAATCCTGATCGGCGTCGAGTTTTATATGCCCGGTTTCGGATTCCCGGGAATCTTCGGCATCATTTTTGCCGCAGCGGGAGTATTCCTCACAGGGCATAATGCCACGGAGAGGATCGTGGTCGGTGTGATCGCGATCGTGATCATCGCGGTGATGCTTATTATCAGCATCGTCGTATTTAACTCAAAAAAGGTTAAATCACCCATCAAACTCGATACGGATCTGGAAGGAAAGGATCTGTTCATCGAGGGCCGTGATATGGAGTATCTGGTCGGCAAAAAGGGTGTTGCCACAACGGACTTAAGACCCGCGGGCAAAGGCGAGTTTGACGGAGTCGTGCTGAACGTTGTTGCGGCAAATTATATCAAAAAGGGAACTTCTCTCGAGATCAGAGAGATCAAGAACAACAATATAGTTGTCAAGGAGGGCTAAAATATGAATCCGGCTATTATTATTGCTGCTGTCGTAATCGTTGTTGTACTGGTATTTGCTACCGTGATCCCTGTGGGGATGTGGATCTCGGCCGTTGCCAGCGGTGTTAAGATCAATATCTTTTCTCTGGTCGGCATGAAGATCAGACGTGTAAAACCCGTAAAGATCGTTGCGCCTCTTATCAAGGCCACCAAGGCAGGCATAAGTGTTTCCGTGAATCAGCTCGAAGCCCATTATCTCGCGGGCGGCAACGTCGATGACGTTGTAAATGCGCTGATCGCCGCTGAAAGAGCGGGCATGGAGCTCTCCTTTGAGAAGGCGTCGGCCATCGATCTGGCCGGACGTAATGTGTTTGAGGCCGTTAAGATGAGTGTTACGCCCAAGGTTATCGAGACTCCGCAGATCTCCGCAGTTGCCAAGGACGGTATCGAGCTGCTCGTTAAGGCGCGTGTGACCGTAAGGACCAACATCGACCGACTGATCGGCGGTGCAGGTGAAGCGACCGTACTGGCCAGAGTAGGCGAGGGTATTGTAACAACAGTAGGTTCCGCGGAAAAGCACAGCGAAGTACTTGAGAATCCCGATGATATTTCCAAGGTCGTTCTTGAAAAGGGACTGGATTCGGGTACCGCTTACGAGATCATTTCCATCGATATCGCGGACATCGATATCGGCAGAAATATAGGCGCAAACCTGCAGAGCCTGCAGGCTGAGGCCAATACCAAGATCGCTCAGGCAAAGGCCGAGGAAAGAAGGGCAATGGCCGTAGCTCTCGAGCAGGAGATGAAAGCTGAAGTAGTTAAGGCAAAGTCGGAAGTTGTAAAGGCGGAGGCCGAGGTTCCGAGAGCCATGGCCGAGGCATTGAGATCCGGCAATATCGGAGTGCTCGATTACTACAAGCTCCAGAACGTTCAGGCCGATACCAAGATGAAGAACGACATCGGAAACGGCGTGACTGACTTTGTTGACACTAAGAAGGAAAAATAACGGATTAACGGACGGTGCGAAGCCATGATAAAAGTAATGATCGTAGAGGATGAAGAGCATATTCGCGGCATTCTGCAGAAGATGATCGAGCGGAACGGCGACTTTAAGGTTGTGTCCGCATGCGGTGAATTTGCGCCCGCGATCAGTGATTTTATCAGGCTTCGACCCGAAGTTGTATTCATGGATATAGACCTCAAGGGCGAGAGCGGACTCGAATGCGCCAAGGCGATCACCGAGATCGACCCGAAGGTCAAGATCGTTTTTGCCACCGCGCATTCCGAGTATATGGCGAACGCGTTTGAGATATACGCTTTCGACTATCTGGTCAAGCCGTTTGACATGGAGAGGCTCGATAAGACACTTAGGCGGATCGCGAGTTTCGCGGGAGCGGGCAGGACTGATGAGAGCCAGCCGGGCCCCGGTGACGAAAAGCTCATGATCAGGGGCAAAGAGGAGATCAATCTCATCGACCTGAACGACATAATCATGATCGAGAAGACCGACTCTGTGACCAGGATCGTGACAAAGGACGAGACATATCTTACCTCACAGTCGCTGGCCTCGCTCGAGGAAAAGCTAGACGGCGAGAGCTTCATGAGGAGCCACAAGTCTTATATCATCCGCATAGACGCGATCAGAAAGCTCGAGGTTTACGGCAGATGGACCTACACGGTCAGATTTAAGGGTACCGACGAAACGGCCCTGATGACTGCCGCAAAATACGACGAGATAAAGCAGAGATTCGATCAGTAAGCCCCTTGTATTCTTATTTTTGTTGGGTTATTATTGAATTAGGTTAGGGTAACCTGACAAAGATTTTAGATCAGAGGCAGTAAAATGGGCATTTTTAAGATAGGCAGAAACGATCCCTGCTGGTGCGGCAGCGGAAGAAAATACAAGCAGTGCCACGAGGCATTCGACGAGAGATTAAAGAGCCTGAAGGCAGAGGGCAAAAAGGTTCCCACGCGTAAGATGATCAAGACCCCCGCGCAGATCGAAGGCATCCGCAAGGCAGGTCTCATGAACACAAAGGTGCTGGACCATGTGGAGCCCTTTGTAAAGGAGGGCGTGAGCACCGAAGAGCTCAATAAGATCGTGCACGAGTACACATTGTCGCTCGGCTGCACGCC